>NZ_JACBWZ010000120.1 GCF_013870595.1 Streptomyces sp. WELS2
CGCCGCACGCGCCTTCACCGACCTCACCCACGACCTCGTCCGCACACGCGGGTGACGGGCCCTCCAGATGGGCCGCGTGGGCGGCGCCGGAGCCCTCCATCTCGAAGGCCGCCGTGTCGTCGAAGTGCTCGCGGATCCACCGGGCGGTCCCGGACGCGGCGTCGGCGAGGACGACGTCGCCGGTGGCGATCGGCTTGAAGTGGACCCGGACGTCCGGCATGTCCCGCGCCGCCGAACGCGCCGCCTGCACCAACCCGTGGGAGCCGTACCAGGCCTCGGGGCGCCCCCGCGTCCCCTCGGGCGTCACCTTGCCGCCGTGGATGCCGTACACCTTGGTGCCCACCACCACGTCACCGAGGGCGATGTCCGGCTTGAGGCCGCCGGCGATCCCGGTGAACACGACGGCGCGCGGGTCCAACCAGCCGATGAGCGACGCGGTGAGCGCGGCGCTGTTGCGGGCGCCCTCACCCAGCTCGGCGGCGGCCAGGCGCCACGGGGTGCCGGGCAGCGGGCCCGCTTCGACGACGGTGCCGTTGCCGGGGTGGACCAGCTCCTCGCGCCGCTCGATGTACGGACGCACCGCGGCGTACTCCAGCGCGAGCGCGGTCAGGACCAGAACGGTGGGCTGGGAATCCGGCACACTCATAAGGTACCGCCGGGGGAAGGAACTTCAGTGGCTGAACGAGACGTCACCATGGGGCAGTTGCTGCTCGCCGAGTACCAGAGCGTCAAGGACGAGCAGAAGACCCGCATCGGCTTCCGGGACAACCTGCTGTACGTCACCCTGACCGTGGTGGCCGCCGTGATCGCCGCCGCGGCCCAGGCCGGACAGGGCGCGATGCTGCTGGCGCTGCCGCCGGTGTGTGTCGTCCTCGGCTGGACGTATCTCGTCAACGACCAGAAGATCTCGGCGATCGGCGCGTACGTACGCGGCGACCTGGGCCCCCGGCTCGCCGCCCTGGCCCAGGCGGAGGGCGGCGAGGTCTTCCGCTGGGAGAGCGCGCACCGCGGCGACGCCCGCCGGGTCTCCCGCAAGGTCACCCAGTGCGTGGTGGACCTGCTCGCCTTCTGCGTGGTGCCGCTGAGCGCGCTGGTCGTGTACTGGGCGGGTGGCGGCGTTTCCGCGGGGCTCGCGGCCGTGTCCCTGCTGGAGGCGGTCACCGTCGCCGGACTGGGGCTGTGCATCGTGCGGTACGCCGTGCCGTTCGGGGCCGGGTGAGCGACCGCACCGGCGTCCCGGACCCCCTCTCACCGTCCCTGCGGAACCCACCGGTACACCAGCTCGGGCCGCCCCACCTGTCCGTACAGCGGGCTCCGGGCGGCGCGGCCCGTGTCCACCAGGTGTTCCAGGTAGCGGCGGGCCGTGATGCGGGAGATGCCCACCGCCTCGGCGAGCCCGGTCGCCGTGAGCCCGTCCGGTGCCTCCCGCAGGGTGCCCGTCACCCGTTGCAGCGTCGGTGCGCTCAGGCCCTTCGGCAGGGCCGCCGGGGTGGGGGCGCGCAGGGCCGCCAGGGCCCGGTCCACCTCGTCCTGGCCGCTGGCCTCGCCCGCCGCCGCGTGGAACTCGGCGTAGCGCACCAGCCGGTCCCGCAGCGTCGCGAACGTGAACGGTTTCAGAACGTACTGGACGACACCCAGCGAGACGCCCTCCCGCACCACCGCCAGATCCCGGGCGGAGGTCACCGCGATCACGTCCGCGTGGTGCCCGCCCGCCCGCAACGACCTGGCCAGCTGCAAACCGTGCACGTCCGGCAGGTGCAGGTCCAGCAGGAGCAGGTCCACCGGGGTGCGGTCCAGGATGCGCCGGGCCTCCGCGCCCGTGTGCGCCTTCCCGACCGCGACGAATCCCGGCACCCGGCCGACGTACATCACGTGCGCGTCGGCGGCCACCGGGTCGTCCTCGACGACGAGGACGCGGATGGGCTGCCGTTCGTCCGTCATCCGCCGCCGCCAAGCGACGCGCGTCCGCCGCCGAGCAACGCGCGTCCGCCGTCCGGGGACGCGCCCGCGTCGCCTGGCGGCAACCCGTGTCCGTCGCCGTCCAGGGACGCGCGCAACGGCAACCGCACCTCGAACACCGCTCCGCCCTCGCCGTCCTCGCCGGATCCCGTCACCGTCAGCGTGCCCTCGTGGCGGGTCACCGCCTGCCGGGCCAGGGCCAGCCCGAGCCCCCGCCCGCCCGGCCCGGCCGGCTTGGTGGAGAACCCCCGCTGGAATACCAGGCCGGCATGCGCGGGGTCGACACCGGGGCCGGTGTCCGAGACCCGCAGCACCAGCTCGGCGCCCGAAGCGTACGCCGTCACGGTCACCCGCGCCCGGACGCTGCCCTGGGCCGCGTCCACCGCGTTGTCGATCAGGTTGCCGAGGATCGTGACCAGGTCCCGCGCCGGCAGCTCGGCCGGCAGCAGACCGTCGTCCAGGCGGCTGTCCGGTGAGACCACCAGCTCCACACCCCGCTCGTGCGCCTGGGCGGTCTTGCCCAGCAGCAGCGCGGCCAGCACCGGCTCGCTGACCGCCGCCACCACCTGGTCGGTGAGGGCCTGGGCCAGCTCCAGCTCGGCCGTGGCGAACTCCACCGCCTCCTCGGCCCGGCCCAGCTCGATCAGCGACACGACCGTGTGCAGCCGGTTCGCGGCCTCGTGCGCCTGCGAGCGCAGCGCCTGGGTGAAGCCCCGCTCGGAGTCCAGCTCGCCCATCAGGGACTGGAGTTCGGTCACGTCCCGGAGCGTCACGACCGTGCCCCGGTGCTCGCCCCCGGACACCGGGGAGGTGTTCACCACCAGCACCCGGGAGGCGGTCAGGTGCACCTCGTCCACCCGGGGCTCGGAGGACAGCAGGGCGCCGGTCAGCGGGGCCGGCAGACCGAGCCCGGCCACCGAGCGGCCGATCAGTTCCGCGTCCGGGGTGCCGCCGAGCCCCAGCAGCTCCCGGCCGCCGTCGTTGACCAGCGCGACGCGGTACCGGCCGTCGAGCATCAGCAGCCCCTCCCGGACCGCGTGCAGCGCCGCCTGGTGGTAGTCGTGCATCCGGCTCAGCTCGGTGGCGTTCATGCCGTGGGTGTGGCGGCGCAGCCGGGCGTTGATCACATAGGTGCCGACCGCGCCCAGCGCCAGCGCCCCGCCGGCCACCCCGAGCAGCGCGGTGACCTGGTCCTGGATCCGGGCGCTGATCGTCTCCACCTTGATGCCGGCGCTCACCAGCCCGGTGATCCGGCCGCCGTCCGTGACCGGGGTGACCGCGCGGACGGACGGCCCGAGGGTGCCGGTGTAGGTCTCGGTGAAGGTACGCCCGTGCCGGGCGGGGCCGATGGTGCCGAGGAAGCGTCCGCCGATCTGCGCGCGGTCCGGGTGGGTCCAGCGGATGCCGGACGGGTCCATGATCGTCACGAAGTCGACGTTGGCGTCCCGGGTGACCTGGAGGGCGTACGGCTCCAGCCGGGCCGTGGGGTCGGGGCCGCGGATCGCCGCGCGGACCGAGGGGGCGTCGGCGACCGACCGGGCCACCGCCGTGGCCTGCCGGGCGGCGGACTCCTCGGCCTGCCGCCGGTCGCTGACGTAGGTGAACAGCGCGTACCCGGCCACGACCACCGCGATCAGCACGGCCTGCATGGCGAACAGCTGGCCGGCCAGGCTGCGGGGGCGGGGGAGGGCGGGCAGACGCATGTCAGCAGTGTGCCTCTCCGTCCGATCGTGAACTAAATGAACGGAAGGGTGACCGCCCTCACAGGCCGGGAGATAGTCACGGCGTTCCCATCAACGCCCGGACGTGAGCCGCACGCCGGTTGTTCGCCGACGAAGACGTCAAGGAGGGCAGTCGTGGCCGCCAGCCCCGCCGATACGGCATCTGCCGCACCCCGCGCCCAGCGGGACCGGACCCATTACCTGTACATCGCCGTCATCGCCGCGGTCGCGCTCGGCATCGCCGTGGGCCTGATCTGGCCGGACGCGGCGGTGGAGCTGAAGCCGCTGGGCACCGGCTTTGTGAACCTGATCAAGATGATGATCTCGCCGATCATCTTCTGCACGATCGTGCTCGGTATCGGTTCGGTACGGAAAGCCGCGAAGGTCGGAGCCGTCGGCGGCATCGCCCTCGGCTACTTCCTGGTGATGTCGCTCGTCGCGCTCGCCATCGGTCTCGTGGTCGGCAATGTGCTGCACCCCGGCGACGGGCTGCACCTGACCGACGCGCTCCGCAAGAGCGGGCACTCCCAGATCGAGAGCGACGCGCTGCCGCCGGTGGACTTCGTGCTGTCGATCATCCCCAACACGTTCGTGTCCGCGTTCACCCAGGGACAGGTGCTCCAGACGCTGCTGGTGGCGCTGCTCGCCGGGTTCGCGCTCCAGGCCATGGGACCGGCCGGGCAGCCGGTGCTGCGCGGGATCGAGCACCTCCAGCGGCTGGTCTTCCGCATCCTGTCGATGGTGATGTGGGTCGCGCCCCTCGGCGCGTTCGGCGCGATCGCGGCCGTGGTCGGCTCCGCCGGCGTCGACGCGCTCAAGAGCCTGGCCGTGCTGATGCTCGGCTTCTACATCACCTGCTTCCTGTTCGTCTTCCTGGTGCTCGGCGCGCTGCTGCGGATCGTCGCGGGGCTGAACGTCTTCTCGCTGTTCAAGTACCTCGCCCGCGAGTTCCTGCTGATCCTGTCCACGTCCTCGTCGGAGTCCGCGCTGCCCCGGCTGATCGCGAAGATGGAGCACCTGGGCGTCAGCCGGCCGGTGGTCGGCATCACCGTGCCGACGGGCTACTCGTTCAACCTCGACGGCACGATGATCTACATGACCATGGCGTCGCTGTACATCGCGGACGCGCTCGGCACGCCGATGTCGGTCGGCGAGCAGATCCCGCTGCTGCTGTTCCTGCTGCTGGCGTCCAAGGGCGCGGCCGGGGTCAGCGGCGCGGGCCTGGCCACGCTGGCCGGCGGCCTGCAGTCGCACAAGCCGGCCCTGGTCGACGGCGTCGGGCTGATCGTGGGCATCGACCGCTTCATGAGCGAGGCACGCGCCCTGACGAACTTCGCCGGCAACGCGGTGGCGACGGTCCTGGTCGGTACGTGGACCAAGGAGATCGACAAGGACCGGGTGCGCCGGGTGCTGGCCGGCGAGGTGCCGTTCGACGAGACCACACTGCTGGACGAGGGGCACTCCTCGGTGGACGCGGCCCCGCCGGCCCGGAAGGAGGGGCTGGTCAAGGCCTGAGCGCCCATCGCGGTTCTCCGGCCGTCCGGCCCCGCCTGAACCGGGGCCGGGCGGCCGGTTTCTGTCGTCGGCCCACGCCGTTGCCTGCTGTGTCCACGGCACTCGTACGACGCCTCCGATGCGCTCCTACGCCACCTCGGCCACCAGCGCCATGGCCCGGGAGGCGGGTACGCCCGCCGCGGTCAGGACGGCGACCGTGGCCGAGCGGCCGGCATCCGCCGCTGCCAGCAGTCCGTCGTTCACCGCCTCCATCAGGGCGAACAGCATCTGCTCGTGGACGTACGCCAGCGCCGGCGCGGGCAGCGGCGAGTGGAACACGCCCGTGTCCAGGCCGCGCTGGAGCAGCCGTACCTTCGCCTCGCGCAGGGGGGCGAGGCGGTCGCGGATGCCCTGGACGGTGACCGTCCGCTGGGCCAGGGCGATCAGCAGCCGGTAGCGGTCGGCGGTCTGCCAGATCGCGAGCACCGACCGGGCCACCGCCTCCGCCGGGTCCGTCACCCCCGCCCGGACCGCCGCGTCGGCGTCCGCGAGCGCCTGCACCGCCTCGTCCACGAGTGTGCTGATCAGCGCCTCCCGGCTCGGGAAGTGGCCGTACACCGTCCGTCGTACGACGCCTGCCGCGCGGGCGATCTGGTCCATGGACGCGTCGGGGTCGCGCAGCAGCTCCGCGAGGGCGACGTCGAGGATGCGGCGCCGGTTTGCGTCGGCGCGGCTGGTGTTACCCGTGGTCATGGCGGTCATTGTGCCTTCCCGACCCCCTTCGGACTGGACTTGCACAGTCCTGTGCAACGTCGTACATTGCACATAGTTGTGCAATTGCACGTTACTGTGCAAGTCCGTCGCGTACCCCGAGGAAGGCGATCCCTGCCATGCGACTCGTCATGACCGAACCGGTCGAGAGGATGGAGCGTCCCTACGCCCGGCGATGGTGGGCGCTGCTGGTGCTCTGCCTCAGCCTGCTGATCATCGTGATGGCGAACACCGCCCTCACCGTCGCCGCGCCCGACATGACGAAGGATCTCGGGCTCTCCAGCGCCGACCTGCAGTGGGTGATCGACGGCTACACCGTGCCGTACGCGGCGCTGATGCTGCTGCTCGGCGCGATCGGCGACAAGTACAGCCGGCGCGGCGCGCTCGTGCTCGGCCTGGTCGTGTTCGGCGGCGGAGCCGTCTTCGGCTACCTCGCCGACAGCGCGGCGACCGTCATCGCGGCCCGCGCCGTGATGGGCGTCGGCGCGGCGCTGATCATGCCGGCCACGCTCTCGCTGCTCGCCGCGACCTTCCCGCGCGCCGAGCGGGCCAAGGCCATCACCCTGTGGACCGCCACCGCCGGGCTCGCCATCGCCGCCGGACCCGTGGTGGCCGGCGCCCTGCTGCGCGACCACGGCTGGTCCTCCACCTTCCTGATCAACGTGCCCGTCGCGGCCGTCGCGCTGATCGCCGCCTTCGTCCTCGTCCCGCCGTCCAAGGCCGGCCACCACGACCGCATCGACTACGTCGGCGGCGTGCTGTCGGTGATCTGGACCGCCGCGCTCGTCTACATGATCATCGAGGGCCCGCACTTCGGCTGGGGCGCCAAGGCCATCGGCGCGGCCGTCGTCGCCGGCGTCGGCCTGGTCGCCTTCGTGCTGTGGGAGCTGCGCCACCCGCGCCCGATCCTGGACGTGCGCCGCTTCGCCGCCCGCCGGTTCGCGGGCTCCAACCTCGCCGTCGCCCTGTTCTTCCTGGCCGTCTTCGGCGCCTTCTACTACCTGACCCAGCACCTGCAGTTCGTCCTCGGCTACGACGCCCTGCAGACCGGTGTGCGCATGCTGCCGCTGGCCGGCGCCGTCTTCGTGGGCTCGGCCCTGACCGCCCTGCTCACCCCGCGCGTCGGCATGAAGTGGACCGTCGGCGCGGGCATGGCCGGCGGCACGGTCGCCCTGGCGCTGCTCACCCGGGTGGACGCCGGCTCCACGTACGGCGACTTCGTGGCGCCCCTGATCATCCTGGGCCTCGCGATAGGCCTGGCGCTCTCGCCCTGCACCGACGCCATCATGGGCGCGTTCCCGGAGTCGGAGCTGGGCGTCGGCGGCGCCGTCAACGACACCTCGCTGGAGCTGGGCGGCTCGCTCGGCATCGCCATCCTCGGCTCCCTGCTCGCCACCTCCTACAGCGACCACCTGTCCGACGCCACCAAGGGCAGCAAGCTCCCGGCGAGCGCCCTGGACACCGCGCAGGACTCGGTCGGCGCCGGGTACGCCGTCGCGCAGGGCATCGGGGAGAAGGCGCACCAGGCCGCCGCACAGGCGCAGCAGGCGACCGATCCGCAGCAGGCCGCGCAGCTCAAGCAGCAGGCCGGCGAGCTGGCCTCCGGCGCCCGGCAGATGGCCGACGCGGTCGGCTCGGCCTTCTCCGACGCGGTCGCCCACACCAGCCTGGTCGGCGCGGTGATCCTGGGCGTCGGCACGGTCCTGGTGGCCGTCCTGCTGCCGCGCCGGGAAGCCGCCACCGCGCAGGGCGAGGACGCCGAGAAGGAACTGGCGGACAGCAGGACCGCCTGAGTCCGCGGCGACCGAAAAAAATCCCCCGGACAATTGCGTCCGGGGGATTTCTCTGCGTATATTCAGTGGTTCGCGACTTCGATTCCCGAGATCGCGAAGAAGTTCAGTGAGCACAGTATATGCGGGCGGGAGCGGAATTGTCAAACGCGGATCTGACGAACAGCGAATTTCCCGACGATGAATTGCGCGGCGAGCAGGAATTCATCGACGGACTGTACGCGCGCGTGGACGTCCTGCGCGGCGAGGCCGAGACCTCGGTCACGGACGCGCTCGCCCAGGGCGACAAGCCCATGCAGGCCCGGCTGGAGCGGGACATCCTGGTCGCCGAGCGCTCGGGGCTGCTCGCCGCGCTGAACGCCGTGGACGGCTCGCTGTGCTTCGGCCGGATCGACCTGGCCGACGGCACGACCCACCACATCGGCCGGATCGGGCTGCGCGAGGACGACGCCGAGCGCACCCCCGTGCTGATCGACTGGCGGGCCGATGTCGCCCGCCCCTTCTACCTGGCCACCGGCCACACCCCGATGGGCCTGCGCCGCCGCCGGCACATCGCCACCGAGAGCCGGACGGTCACCTCCCTGCACGACGAGATCCTGGACCTCGGCGACGCCACCCGCACCGGCCACGAGGACCACAACGGCGACGCCGTGCTGCTGGCCGCGCTGAACTCCGCGCGCACCGGCCGGATGGGCGACATCGTGCAGACCATCCAGGCCGAGCAGGACCGGATCATCCGGGCGCCGCACCGCGGGGTGCTGGTCGTGGAGGGCGGCCCCGGCACCGGCAAGACCGCGGTGGCCCTGCACCGGGCGGCGTACCTGCTCTACGAGCACCGGGAGCTGCTGGCCCGCCGCGCGGTCCTCATCGTCGGCCCCAACCCCGCCTTCCTCGGCTACATCGGCGAGGTGCTGCCCTCCCTCGGCGAGACCGGGGTGCTGCTGGCCACGGTCGGCGAGCTGTTCCCCGGCGTGAGGGCCACCGCCGCCGACACGCCCGAGGCCGCCGCCGTCAAGGGCCGCGCCGACATGGCCGAGGTGCTGGCCGCCGTCGTCCGCGACCGGCAGGCCCTGCCGGACCCGGTGATCGCGATCGAGCACGACCGGGAGGTGCTGATGCTGGACGACGGCCTGGTGAACGTCGCCCGCGAACGCACCCGCGCCGCCAAACTGCCGCACAACGCGGCCCGCGAGCACTTCGAGGGGCACATCCTCAACACGCTCACCGAGCTGTACGCCGAGCGCGTGGGCACCGACCCCTACGACGGCAGCAGCCTGCTCGACCCCTCCGACATCACCCAGATCCGCGACGAACTCGCCGAGAACCCCGAGGTCTGGGACGCCATCGACACGCTGTGGCCGCGGGTCACCCCGCAGCGGCTGGTCGCCGACTTCCTCGCCGAGCCCGACGGTTACCTGCCGAAGGAGGACGCCGACGCGATCCGCCGCCCGGTGACCCGCGCCTGGACCGTCGCCGACGTGCCGCTGCTGGACGAGGCGGCCGAACTCCTCGGCGAGGACGACCGGACGGCCCGCGCCCGCGCCGAACGCGAACGCGAGACCCAGGTGGCCTACGCGCAGGGCGTGCTCGACGTGTCGTACGCCTCCCGGACCTACGAGTTCGAGGACAAGGACGACGAGGAGTCGGAGGTGCTGTCGGCGCACGACATCATCGACGCCGAGCGGTTCGCCGAACGGCAGGAGGAGGCCGACCACCGCAGCGCCGCGGAACGGGCCGCCGCCGACCGCACCTGGGCGTTCGGGCACATCATCGTGGACGAGGCGCAGGAACTGTCGCCGATGGCCTGGCGGCTGCTGATGCGGCGCTGCCCGACCCGCTCGATGACCCTGGTCGGCGACCCCGCCCAGACCGCCGAGGCGGCCGGCGTGGGCTCCTGGGCGGACATCCTCGCCCCCTATGTCGAGGACCGCTGGGAGCACACCCGGCTGGGCGTCAACTACCGCACCCCGGCCGAGATCATGGATCTGGCGGCGGCCGTGGTCCGCGCCGGGCAGCCGGACTTCGAGCCGCCCAGCTCGGTCCGCTCCACCGGGGTACGGCCCTGGGTGCGCCACGCCTCCGGCGACCTGCCCGGCGCGGTCGCCGAGGCGGTCGCCGAACTCACCCCCGAGGAGGGCCGGCTCGCCGTGATCGCCCCGCGCGACCTGCACCGCGCCCTCGCCGCACGCCTGGACGGGGTCACCGCGGGCACGGAACCCGACCTGACCCGCACGGTGGTCCTCCTCGACCCCCGCCAGGCCAAGGGCCTGGAGTTCGACTCGGTCCTGGTGGTGGAACCCGCCGCCTACGGCACGAGCGACCTGTACGTGGCCCTGACCCGCGCCACCCAGCACCTGGGCGTACTGCACACGGGGACGCTGCCGGCCGGGCTCACGCCGGCCGCAGCCACACCGTAGCCAGTGGGGGCAGGGTCAGGCGGAGGCTGGTGGGGCGGCCGTGGGCGCCGTGGGGGTCCGGCTTGAGGGGGTCCGGGTGGGTCACGCCGCTGCCGCCGTACCGTGTGGCGTCGGTGTTCAGGACCTCCACCCAGGCCGGGACGTCGTCCGGCACCCCGATGCGGTAGTCGGGGCGGACCACCGGTGCCAGGTGGGAGACCGCGAGCAGCGGGGTGCCGTCGGCGGCGCGGCGCAGGAACGCGAAGACGTTGTCGTCCGCCGCGTCCCCGGCGATCCACTCGAACCCCGCCGGATCGGTGTCCCGCTGCCACAGCGCCGGGGTCGCCCGGTACACCGTGTTCAGGTCCCGGACGAGGTCGCGCACGCCCCGGTGGTCCGCCGCCGCGCCGTACTGTGGATCCAGCAGCCACCAGTCCGGGCCGCGCGCCTCCGACCACTCGGCGCCCTGCGCGAACTCCTGTCCCATGAACAGGAGTTGCTTGCCGGGGTGGGCCCACATGAAGCCCAGGTACGCCCGGTGGCCGGCGCGCTGCTGCCACCAGTCGCCCGGCATCTTCGACACCAGGGACCCCTTGCCGTGCACCACCTCGTCGTGCGAGATCGGCAGGACGTAGTTCTCGCTGTAGGCGTACACCATCGAGAACGTCATCTCGTGGTGGTGGTACTTGCGGTGCACGGGGTCGTGGCTCATGTACTGGAGCGAGTCGTGCATCCAGCCCATGTTCCACTTCAGGCCGAAGCCGAGCCCGCCGAAGCCGCTCGGCCCCCGGTGGTGGGTGGGGCGGGTGACACCGTCCCAGGCCGTGGACTCCTCGGCGATGGTCACCACGCCCGGGCAGCGCCGGTAGACGGTGGCGTTCATCTCCTGGAGGAAGGCCACCGCGTCCAGGTTCTCCCGGCCGCCGTGCTCGTTGGGCGTCCACTGCCCGGACTCCCGTGAGTAGTCCAGGTAGAGCATGGAGGCGACGGCGTCCACCCGCAGCCCGTCGATGTGGAACTCCTCGCACCAGTACACGGCGTTCGCCACCAGGAAGTTGCGCACCTCGCGCCGGCCGAGGTCGAACTCCAGCGTGCCCCAGTCCGGATGGGCGGCCCGCGCCGGATCCCGGGGTTCGTACAGCGGGCACCCGTCGAAGGCGGCCAGCGCCCAGTCGTCGCGCGGGAAGTGCGCCGGCACCCAGTCCATCAGCACCCCGATGCCGGCCTGGTGCAGCCGGTCCACCAGGTACTTGAAGTCGTCGGGCGTGCCGAGGCGGGCCGTCGGGGCGTAGTAGCCGGTGACCTGGTAGCCCCACGAGCCGCCGAAGGGATGCTCGGCGACCGGCATCAGCTCCACGTGCGTGAAGCCCATCTCCCGTACGTAGGCGGTAAGTTCCTCCGCCAGCTCGCGGTACGTCAGTCCGGGCCGCCAGGAGGGCAGGTGGACCTCGTAGACGGAGAAGGGGGCCTCGTGCACCGGGGTGTCCGCGCGGTGCGCCAGCCACTCGGCGTCGCCCCACTCGTGGTGCGGGACGTCCACGACGGACGACGTCGCGGGCGGGACCTCGGTGCGGCGGGCCAGCGGGTCGGCACGCAGGGTGCGCGAGCCGTCCGGGCGGGTGATCTCGAACTTGTACAGCTCGCCTTCGCCGATCCCCGGCACGAACAGCTCCCAGACCCCGCTGCCGCCCAGCGAGCGCATCGGGAAACCGGTGCCGTCCCAGAAGTCGAAGTCACCGCAGACCCGCACGCCCCGCGCGTTCGGCGCCCACACCGCGAACCGGGTGCCGGTGACGCCCTGGTGGGTGAGGACGTGGGCGCCGAGCGCCTGCCACAGCTGCTCGTGCCGGCCCTCGCCGATCAGGTGCAGGTCCAGCTCGCCCAGGGTGGGCAGGAAGCGGTAGGGGTCCTCGGTCTCCAGGACCGTGCCGTCGTACGTCACGAGCAGCCGGTAGGCGGGGACCGAGGCGAGCGGGAGCAGGCCGGAGAAGAAGCCGTCGCCGTCGTCGTGCAGCCGTGCGCGCAGCTCGTCGCAGACCACGGTGACGGTTCGGGCGTAGGGACGGAAGGCGCGGAAGGCGACCCCGCCGGGGACCGGGTGGGCGCCGAGGACGGCGTGCGGATCGTGGTGGGTGCCGTGCAACAGCCGCACACGGT
>NZ_JACBWZ010001200.1 GCF_013870595.1 Streptomyces sp. WELS2
CACCCCGTCGGCGCCGTCCCGCCCCAAGAGCAGCGCGGCGAGTTCGGCGCGGCCGGCCGTGGCGGGCACGGTGAGGGTGTCGAGGGTGAGGCCGCGTGCGGTGAGCCCGGTCAGGACGGTGGTGGTCCACGGGTCGTCGGCGGCGGGGACGACGGCGAGCCAGTGGCCGCCGCGCGCCGGGGTGGCGGCGGGGGCCAGCGGCTCCCAGGCGACGCGGTAGCGCCAGCCGTCGGCCGCGGCGTCGGCCCGCCGCCGCTCGTGCCAGGCGGCGAGGGCCGGTACGACGGCGGCGACGGAGGTCTCGTCGGCGACCCCGAGGGTGGCGGCCACGGCGGTGACGTCCTGGTCGCGCACCAGGTCCCAGAACGGGTCGGCGGCGTCGCCCGCGCGGGCCGCCGCCGAGCGCTCGGCCTGGAGGATGGGGGCGTCCTCCCAGTGCCGGTCGCGGCGGAAGGGGTAGGTGGGCAGGGCGACCTTGCGGCCCCCGGCGAACAGCACCGTCCAGTCGGGGCCGGTGCCGGTCAGGTGCAGCCGGCAGACGGCGTCGAGGAGGGCGGTGTCCTCGGCGCGGTCGCGGCGCTGGGCGGCGATGACGACGGGCACCGTGTCCTGGGCGAGGTTGCCGAGCACCGCGTCGGGGCCGACCTCCAGGAAGCGGGTGGCGCCCTCGGCGGCCAGGGTGGTGACGCCGTCGTGGAAGCGGACGGCCTCGCGGACGTGCCGGACCCAGTACTCGGGCGAGGTGAGCCGGTCGGCGAGGCGGCCGGTGACGTTGGAGACGACCGGCAGGGCGGGCTCGCGAAAGGTCAGCCGCGCCAGCACCTCGCGGAACGCCTCCAGCATGGGGTCCATGCGGTGCGAGTGGAAGGCGTGCGACACCTTCAGCCGGGTGGACTTCTCCACCCGGGCGGCGACGGCGAGTACGGCGTCCTCGTCGCCGGAGACCACCACCGCGCGCGGGCCGTTGACGGCGGCGATGCCGACGCCGTCGGTGAGCAGCCCGGTGACCTCCGCCTCGGTGGCGAGCAGGGACACCATCGCGCCGCCGGCGGGCAGTTCCTGCATGAGCCGGCCCCGGGCGGCGACCAGGGCGACGGCGTCCTTCAGGTCCAGTACGCCGGCGACGTGCGCGGCGACGACCTCGCCGAGGGAGTGCCCGGCGAGCAGGTCCGGGCGGATGCCCCAGTGCTCCAGCAGCCGGTACAGGGCGGTTTCGAAGGCGAACAGGGCGGCCTGGGCGTAGACGGTTTGGTGCAGGGGTGCGGGGTCGGTGTCCTCGTCCCACATCACCTCGCGCAGCGGCCGGTCCAGGTGGGTGTCGAACGCGGCGCAGATCTCGTCGAGGGCGGCGGCGAACACCGGGAACGCGGCGTGCAGGGTGCGGCCCATGCCGGGCCGCTGGGAGCCCTGTCCGGAGAACAGCACGGCGAGCCGGCCGGGTTCGGGGGCCGCCTCGTCCAGGGCGTCGGGCCGGGGCAGATCGGCGAGCTGGAG
>NZ_JACBWZ010001201.1 GCF_013870595.1 Streptomyces sp. WELS2
CGGCGACTACGAGCGGCTGGAGTCCTCCCTGCTGCACGAGGTGCTCCGGCGGCGGCGCGGGCTGCCCATCCTGCTGTCGGTGGTGTGGCTGGAGGTCGCGCGCCGGGCCGGGGCGCCGGTGTACGGGGTCGCGCTGCCGGGGCACTTCGTGGTCGGGTTCGGACCGGCGGCGGACCGGGTGCTGGCCGATCCGTTCGAGGGCGGGCGGGTGCTGACCGGGACGGACGCCGAGCTGCTGGTGGTGGGTGCCACGGGCGCGCCGCCGGACCCCTCGGTGCTGGAGCCGGCGCCCCCGCTGGAGGTCGTGCAGCGGGTGCTGAACAACATGCGGGCGTGGGCGGCGGCCCGGCCGGAGCGCTCCGACGTGGGACTGCGGGCCGTGGAACTGGCGCTGCTCGTCCCCTCCCATCCGGCGCGGCTGCGTTACGAGCGCGGGCAACTGCTGGTGCAGAGCGGGCAGTTCGTGGCGGGCGCCGAGGAGATGGAGCATTACGCCGACCTGATCGAGGTGGTGGACGAGGCGGCGGCGCGCAGGATCCGGCAGGAGGCGGGCACCGCGCGCGCCAGGCTCAACTGAGCGAGCGCCCCTACAGCCACCCCTTCTCGCGGGCGATCAGCACCGCCTCCGCCCGGTTGCGGGCCGCGAGTTTCTGGATGGCCGTCGACAGGTAGTTGCGGACCGTGCCCGGGGACAGGTGCAGGGCCTGGGCCAGTTCGGCGTTGGTGGAGCCGTCGGCCGCCGCGCGGAGCACCTCGCGTTCGCGCTCGGTGAGCGGGTTGGCGCCCTCGGCGAGCGCGGCGGCGGCCAGCGTGGGGTCGATGACCCGCTCGCCGGCCAGCACCTTGCGGATCGCCTCGGCGAGCTGGGCGGCGGGGGCGTCCTTGACGAGGAAGGCGTCGGCGCCGGCCTCCATGGCGCTGCGCAGATAGCCGGGCCGGCCGAAGGTGGTGAGCACGACCAGCTTGACGTGCGGGTACGCGCGGCGCACCCGGGCCGCGGCCTCGATGCCGGTGCAGCCGGGCATCTCGATGTCGAGCAGCGCCACGTCCACGCCGTGCGCGCCGACGGCGGCGAGGACCTCGTCGCCGCGCGCGGCCTGGGCGACGACCTCGATGTCGTCCTCCAGGCCGAGCAGCGCGGCCAGCGCCTCGCGGACCATCGACTGGTCCTCGGCCAGCAGGACCTTGATCGTGCTCGTCATGCCCCGGATCCTACGTCGGCCAGGGGGGTCGTCGGCACGCGGGCGACCAGCCGGAATCCCTGCCTGACCCGGCCCGCCCGCAGGGTGCCGCCGGCCTTCTGGAGCCGCTCGGTCAGACCGGTCAGACCGTTGCCGGGGCCCTTGCCGGAGCCGCCGGAGCCGTTGTCCTCGACGGTGAGTTCGAGCACCGGGCCGTCCAGGGTCTCGTGGCGCGTCAGGCGTACCGCGCAGCGGTCGGCGCCGCTGTGCCGGACCACGTTGGTGACGGCCTCGCGCAGCGCCCAGGCGAGG
>NZ_JACBWZ010001202.1 GCF_013870595.1 Streptomyces sp. WELS2
TAGACGCCCTGGGCAAGTGGGTGCTGATCGCCGACCGCTCCCCCGGCACCGAGTGGGCGCTGGCCGCCCTGCTGCCGCAGCTCGTCACCACGCCCACCGAGTACCAGCGCCTGAGCCATCTGCTGCGCACGATGCCCGGCCGGGACGGCGCACCGCCCCCACGGGTGGCGGCTCGGCTGCTGACCACGCTTCCGCCCCGCTGACGGCCCGTGCGCGCGCACGACCCGAGCACGTCCCCGAGGAGACCCGCCCATGTCCAGCTTCACCCGCCCGCCCGAGTGGCAGCAGCCGGCGGACCGGCACACCCGGCTGTCCGACCCGGTGCTCACCGTGCGCCAGCTGTCCCGCTTCGAGTTCTCGCTCAAGCACGTCGTCCGGATCGACCACGCGCTGGTGTTCGCCACCCCGAAGGGCGGCTACGACGCCTACCTCCCGCCGCACCGGCCGACCCGGAGCGAGATCGTCGCCCACCGCTACACGGCCGTGTACGAGGTGGACATGGGCGTGCACCCCTTCACCGACACGTTCACCCTGCCCAGTGACAACGACGCGTTCGAGTTCACCGCCGAGGTCGACTTCTCCTGGCAGGTGCTGGATCCTGCCGGGTTCGTGCGCAGCGGGCACCGGGACGTGCCCGGACTGCTCGTCGGCACGCTCCAGCAGGCGGCCCGGCCGGTGTCCCGCCGGTTCCCGATCACCGACAGCGCGACGGCCGAGCGGGAGCTGCTGACGGCCCTGACGCCGCTCGGCACGCTGGGTTCGGACGCGGGCCTCCAGGTCACCTGGACGCTGCGGCTGCGGCGGGACCAGGCCGACATCGAGCACCAGCGGCGGCTCCAGGCGATCGACCACACCGCCGCCGAACAGATCCGCGTGGCCCAGCGGGGCGTGGAGGTCGACGCCGAGCTGGACCGCCGGGCCCGGGAACAGGACCGGCTGCAGGTCGAACGGGCCATGGACTACGGCCGCCGGCACCAGGAACTCACCGTCCAGCAGCAGCACTGGCAGCAGGAGCAGATGATGCTGCACGGCGCCCAGCAGCACCAGCTCGCCGTGCAGCAGGCCCAGCACGCCCTGGCGATGCAGCAGTACGAGGCCCGGAAGGTGGCGTACTACCAGTGGCACCTCCAGCAGGGCGGGGTACAGGCCTGGGCGCTGCA
Source organism: Streptomyces sp. WELS2 (assembly GCF_013870595.1). GTDB lineage: Bacteria > Actinomycetota > Actinomycetes > Streptomycetales > Streptomycetaceae > Streptomyces. Next base: position 1,161 of record NZ_JACBWZ010001202.1, read on the forward strand.
CCTCGCCGAGCACCCCGAGGACACCGGGCTGGTCATGACCGCCATGCGCGATGACCAACTGCGCATGATCCAGGCCCAGATGGATCTGGTGAAGGATCTGCTGGCCGGGGACAACGCGGAGAGGTTCGAGCTGGAGGGCCCCAAGCAGCTGGCCCTGCGCACGGTCACCGACATCCTCAACCAGCGGCTGCCCGGCGTGGCCCAGAACCCGCCGCTGATCCCGCCGGACCCGCAGCCGCAGGGCGCACCGGCGCCGGGCAAGTTCACCGAGGGCAGGGCGGAGGAGCCCGCACCGGACAGCGGGGGCACGGGTAC
>NZ_JACBWZ010001203.1 GCF_013870595.1 Streptomyces sp. WELS2
ACGTCCCGGCCGTCCGGCGGTTCCGGGCGCGGCAGACGGCCGGTGATCATCGCCTCGGCCGCGGTGGCGGCCATCGTGGTCGCCGGGGTGACCGTCGCGCTCACGCTGAAGGACGGCGGCGCGGACGACAAGGGCGGCGGCGCCGACGCCTCGGCGTCCGCGTCCCACCGGGCCGGCTACCGCCCGCCGGACCACACGCGGCGGATCGACAAGAGCGAGTGCACCGACCCGCAGGAGTCGTGGCAGGACTCGGCCAAGATCGAGCTGCCCGACTTCCGGTACAAGGACATCGACTCCGTGAAGGAGTGCCTCCAGGCCGCGGGCTGGAAGTGGACCATCGACCACAACGACGACAACACCTGGGGCGAAGGGACCGTCCTGAAGCAGTTCCCCGCCCAGGGCGCCGATGTCGACCCGGACGACGTGGGCACCATCGAACTGAGCGTGTCGACGGGCAATCCCCCGCAGTAGCCGGCGGGCAGGGCACGGCCCGCGCACGCCGTACGGGCACGGGACATGACAGGGGCCCGGCGGTCGTCCGCCGGGCCCTTCCGTGTCGTGTCGGATCGTGCGGGTGCGTTCCGGGCGCGGGGTGCGCGGATTACAGGTACGGGCCGCCCGCGTGGTGCTCGTCGCCGCCCTCGTGGCCGGCCACCCCCGGCGGGAGCGCGCGGCGCATCTGCTCCAGCTGGGCCCGCGCGGCCATCTGCTGGGCGAACAGCGTCGTCTGGATCCCGTGGAAGAGGCCCTCCAGCCAGCCCACCAACTGCGCCTGCGCGATCCGCAGTTCCGCGTCGCTCGGAGTGGCGTCGTCGGTGAACGGCAGGGAGAGCCGCTCCAGTTCCTCGACCAGCTCGGGGGCCAGGCCGTCCTCCAGCTCCTTCACGGAGCTGGCGTGGATCTCCTTCAGCCGCACCCGGCTGGCCTCGTCGAGGGGAGCCGCCCGCACCTCCTCCAGCAGCTGCTTGATCATGCTGCCGATCCGCATGACCTTGGCCGGCTGCTCCACCTGCTCCGTCACCGGGGTCTCACGGGAGTCCTCGTCCCCGCCGCCGAGTGCCATCCCGTCCTGACCCACGACGAGGATCTGGGGATTCTCCGGCGACCGTTCGTTCCTCGGCATCTCCATGCCGCCATTCTCTCGCACGCCACCACCTCGTCACCGTGGTGCCCCCGCGTGGCGCGGATCCACCGGTTCGACCCGACGGCCCAATCCGGAATGCCCTTTTCGGGGCGGGATGTGAGGCTGGTTCCCGTCGGTTATCCATCAGTCACGACACCTGGGCTCCGGGAGGTCACCGACGTGACTCCACGCCTGCGACTCACGTTCCGCTGTCTGCGGCTGTCGGCCGTCCTCACGGCCGCGACGCTGCCGTGGTACGGCATCGCCGTCGTCCACGGCAGCCCGCCCGCGCACGCCGCCGAGCCGGGCCCGCCCGCGCGCTCCACCGGTTGTCGACGGCGTCCACGGT
>NZ_JACBWZ010001204.1 GCF_013870595.1 Streptomyces sp. WELS2
CGGCCTCCTGTAACCCGGCCGCGATCCGGCGCTCGGTCTGCTCCCGCCGGCGGTGCCGGTGCAGCGAGTCACGGGTCTCGGACACCGCCCGCCGGCTGCGGCGCAGTTCGCTGATGTCGCGCAGCACGGCCCACATCGAGGTCGTGCCGCCGTCGGCGTCCAGCACGGGTTCGCCCATCATGTGCACGGTCCGTACGGTGCCGTCGGGCCGTACGACGCGGAACTCGCCGTCGATCGGCTTGGCGTCGACCAGGCAGGCCGTCACCATCTCGGTGAGTCCCGGCCGGTCCTCCGGCAGGACCAGACCGGGCAGCTCGTCCAGGGTGAGGGCGGGGCCGGCCGGGTCGAGGCCGAGGATCCGGTACAGCTCGGCGGACCAGGTGGCCTGGTCCGTCAGGAGGTTCCACTCGGCGCTGCCGACGCGGGCGAGCAGCGGGCCGTCCGGGGCGGGCCGAGCGGGACCGGGCGGCGGGCCGTCCCGCAGCTGGGCCAAGTGCGCGTCGATGTCGTTCAGTTGGCGCAGGGCGAGGTCGTACAGGGCGCGCTGCCAGCGTTCCTCGGGGTCCGCACCGTCGCCCCGGGTGTCGCGCCGTACGGCGTCCACGTCGCCCTTGAGCCGCCGCGTCTGCCTTATCAGCGCCTCGATCGACCCGCGGCCGGGCGGCTGGGCGGCTGGTCGGTCCGCGGAGACTGGGGACGGCATGACGCACTCCGGAATGGGGGGACGGTACGGCGGGCGACGAGGGGGACCGTTACGACTCTCGCACAGCCCGCGACGGCCTGTAAGGGATTTGGCAACACACGTTACGGTGGTGCCGCAGGCATATGCCAGAGTCCTCCGGGAGGGATTCATGGGGACGAAAGGCGTACCCGCCGCCGCGCCCAAGTCGTAGGAATCGTACGTGTGTTGGGTGAGGCGGGCGGTCCGGGCCCTGGGCTCGCGCGGACGTTCGACACCGTCGACTTCCACGGAGTGGGGGAGCGGCCGGTACCCGCCGAACTCTGACCGGAATTGACGGCATGCGATCGGCCCGCACGGACTCCTGATGAGCATGGAGACCACCGTCGCACAGCTCGCCCACGCCCGCCTCGTCGCCGCCGGGGACCGTGAGGTCCCGGTGCCCGCCACGCTGCGCTACACCTCCGACGACCCGCTCGCGGTGTACCTGGACTTCCCCGCCGAGGCCGCCCTGCACGGCGAGGAGGTCACCTGGACCTTCGCGCGCTCCCTGCTCGACGAGGGACTCGGGGCCCCGGCAGGCCAGGGGGACGTGCGGATCCGGCCCTGCGGCCGCACCGGGACCGTCCTGGAACTCCACTCGCCGCACGGCATGGCCCTGCTGCTGTTCCCGGCCCCGGTGCTGCGCTGCTTCCTGCGGCGCACGTACGAGGTGGTGGCGGATGGTGAGGAGGATGTGACGGGGGTGGTGAAACGGGGGCTGAGCGCGCTGTTCGGCGGCGTGTGAGCCGC
>NZ_JACBWZ010001205.1 GCF_013870595.1 Streptomyces sp. WELS2
CCGGTCCTGCGGTGCGCCGGGGTGGCGGTCCTGCTGGTGCTCGGGGGTGTGTCGGTCCTCACCGTGCGCTCGCTCTCCGGCGCCTGAGCCCGGCCTCCGGCCCGTACCCCCGCCTGCCCGGCCCCGCCTCGACGCCCTTCTTCGTTCCCCGTACCTTCCCGAGGAGACCCGCATGATCGCCTCCACCATCGAATCCGAAGTCCGCAGTTACTGCCGGAGCTGGCCGGTGGTCTTCACCCACGGACGCGGCAGCCGGATGTTCGACCGCGACGGCCGTGCGTACCTGGACTTCTTCGCGGGTGCCGGTGCCCTGAACTACGGGCACAACCACCCCGTGCCCAAGCGCGCCCTGCTGGACTACCTCGAGCAGGACGGTGTCGCCCACAGCCTGGACATGCTGACCGCCGCCAAGGAGGACTTCCTCACGGAGTTCGCGGCCCGGGTGCTCGAGCCCCGCGGCCTCGACTACCGGGTGCAGTTCCCCGGCCCGACCGGCACCAACAGTGTGGAGGCCGCGCTCAAGCTGGCCCGCAAGGTGACCGGGCGGCAGACCGTGGTCGCCTTCACCGGCGGCTTCCACGGCATGTCGCTGGGGTCCCTGGCCGTCACCGGAAACGCCGCGAAGCGTGCGGGTGCCGGCGTTCCGCTCGGACACACCTGGCGCGTCCCCTACGACGGCTTCGCCGGCGGCCGGGTGTCCGGGCTGGAACTGCTGGACAGCATGCTGGCCGACAGCAGCAGCGGCATGGACCTGCCCGCCGCCGTCATCGTGGAGACCGTGCAGGGCGAGGGCGGCGTGAATCCGGCCCGCCTCACCTGGCTCGCCGACCTCGCGGAGCTGTGCGCCCGGCGCGGGATCCTGCTGATCGTCGACGACATCCAGATGGGGTGCGGTCGCACCGGGCCGTTCTTCAGCTTCGAAGCCGCCGGGATCACCCCGGACATCGTGTGCCTGTCGAAATCCATCAGCGGATACGGTCTGCCGATGGCGCTCACCCTCTTCCGCACCGAGCTGGACGTCTGGCTGCCGGGTGAGCACAACGGCACGTTCCGGGGCAACAACCCGGCCTTCGTGACGGCGGCTGCCGTCCTCCGGGAGTTCTGGGCGGACAGCACGCTGGAGAAGCGGACCACGGCACGGGAGCGCCTGCTCGAGGAGTCGCTCGGCGAACTCGCCCGCCGGCACACGGGCCATGTGGCGGCCCCGCGGGGGCGCGGTCTGGTGTGGGGGGTGTCCTTCCGGGAGCCCGGCATGGCCAGGAGGGCCGCTGCCGAGGCCTTCGCCCGCGGACTGCTCGTGGAGACGGCGGGCTCCGGTGACGAGGTGGTGAAGATCATGCCCCCCTTGAACATCTCGGACGAGGAACTGGCCGAGGGACTCTCGGTACTCCGGGAGGCCGTGGCCTCGGCAGTCGGGGTCGTGAAGATTTATCACGGGCGCAATATTGATCACAGAGGGGCAGTGTGAGG
>NZ_JACBWZ010001206.1 GCF_013870595.1 Streptomyces sp. WELS2
TGAGCAGCACGAACCGGCCGGTGCCCAGGGCGCCGTCGAGCCGTCCGCCGGTCAGCCGGCCGCGGAAGAACCGGCCCACGAGGTGGTGGTCGCCCCGCTTGCGCCCGTAGGTGATACCGGTACCGGAGACGGCCAGGCCCTCCCGGCGGCCGAGCGCCTGGCCGAGCGGGCCGAGGTGTCCGGCGAACCAGACCATCGCCTGCTGGGCGAGCCGGGTGCGTCCGCTCTGCCGGATGGCCGCGCGGACCAGGGAGCCCGACGTGCGCAGCACCTCCTCGCCGACCGGGTGCGTCTCCGCCTCGTAGGTGGCGAGCAGGGCGTCGTCGCCGTGGCCGCGCACCGCCGCCGCCAGCTTCCAGGCGAGGTTCATCGCGTCCTGGAGGCCGGTGTTCATGCCCATGCCGCCGGCCGGCGAGTGGACGTGCGCGGCGTCGCCGGCCAGGAAGAAGCGGCCCTCGCGGTACCGGGTGGCCTGACGCTCGTCGCTGTGGAAGCGCGAGACCCAGCGCGGCTCGTACATGCCGAAGTCGCGGCCCAGGATGGCCCGGCACAGCCGGCGCAGCTCCTCGAAGTCCACGGACTCGTCCGCCGAGCTGTCGGTGTGCCGGTTCCAGGCGAGCACGCGGTAGTAGCCGTCGCCGAAGGGGGCGATGAAGGCGAACCCGTGCTCGTTGGCGTCCACGGTGAGCAGGTCGGCGGGCGCCTCCTTCATCAGCACGTCGGCGAGGATCACCGAGCGCAGCACGGAGTCGCCGGGGAAGGGGATGCCCAGCAACCGCCGTACGGTGCTGCGCACCCCGTCGGTGCCGACCGCGTAGGCCGCACGGTGCGTCTCCCGGGTGCCGTCGGCGGTGATGGCGTCCAGCTCGACCCCGTGCGCGTCCTGGCGCAGCCCGGTCACCTCGGTGTCGTGGCGGAACTCCACCCCGAGGGAGACGGCCCGCCGCTCCAGCACTTGTTCCACGTGAAACTGCGGCGTGATCAGCACGTACGGGTAGCGGGTGCGCAGGTGCGCGAAGTGGATGTCCAGCTCGCCGAAGAGCGGCAGGGTGGGCAGCTTGGTGCCGGTGGCGATGACGTCCTCGGCGACGCCGCGCGCCTGGAGCTGCTCCAGGGTGCGCGCGTGCACGGTGAACGAGCGGGTCAGGTTGCTCAGTTTCCGGCCGCGCTTCTCCAGGACCGTGACCCGGGTCCCGGCGGCGGCGAGGTCTCCGGCCAGCAGCAGGCCGGTCGGGCCGGCCCCGACGACCAGGACCTCGGGATCGGTCGCCGTGCGGGGACCCGCCGGGAACTGCGGTGCGGACTTCGACATGTCGGTCACTCCCTCGAACTCAAGACACCGGTGCGCCGAACCAGCGGCGCAGGGCCGTCTCCGGCCGCTGCGCGCCGGAGTCGGTCCAGACCACGTGGCCGTCGGGGCGCACCAGGACAGCACGCGCCCCCGAGAGAGCGGAAGGGCCGTCGGCC
>NZ_JACBWZ010001207.1 GCF_013870595.1 Streptomyces sp. WELS2
CGTCACGATCGCGACGACCGTCCCCGCCCCCGCGACCAGCAGCCCGAGCCCGCCGAAGACCAGCGGCAGCAGCCACAGCGAGGCGAAGCCGTCGATCCGCGCGTCCTCGGGGGAGTCCGCGCGGTAGAGCACCTCGACCTGCTCGCCCTTCTCGTAGGCCGGCGGACTGGAACCCGTGGAGTCCTGGAAGGTCGTCCGCGTCCCGTCCCGCGAGGTGAACTCGACCACCGGATACGCCGCGGGCCGGTCGTCCCCCCGGTGCCTGCGTGAGGTACCGCCGTGGTCGGTCCGCCACTCCAGGGCCACCACCGTGCCGCGGGCGCGCTCCGCGTCCGTCAGGAACGAGACCGACACCCCCGCCAGGACCACCCCGATGACGAAGAACAGCGAACCGAACGCGGTCAACCCGAACGCGACCCACCGGCGGGCGGCCCGCCCGCGCACCTGAAACCGCACCATGTTCCTCTCACCGGTTACGAAGCCGGAGGAACGCTAGTACACCCCCGGCGTCAGAACCCCAGGCGGGAGAGGACCGCACCCATGGCGCGGGTGACCGCCGCACGGGACTCGTCCGCCGGGCCGTGCAGCTCGAAGCCGTGGCCGCCGTGCGGTACGTCGATGATCTCCACCGGGGTCCCTGACTCCTCCGCCGCGCCCACGAACCGTTCGACCGTGGCGGCGATCTGTTCGGTCTCCAGGCCCGCCCGGACGAGCAGGAGCGGCGGCGGCTCCGCTTTGCCGGCCCGGAGCGCCTCGGCCGGGCGGAAGCGCTCGGAGACGGCGTCCCAGCCGGGCAGCGGGGCGAGGATGGGGTAGCTCAGGGCGACGCAGCGCAGCCACTCCGGCGGGGCGGTGAGCCAGTCGGTGGCGAGCAGCCCGGCGCCCGAGAAGAACCACAGGGCGATACGCGCCGGGTCCACGCGCGGATCGGCCCGCAGCAGTTCGACGGCCTCGGTCACGTCGTCCGCGGCCCGGGGATAGGCGGTGAGGCCGTGCAGACGGTGCTCCACGACGGCGCCCACCGCGCCCAGGCTCGCGGCGAGGCGGGCGTAACCGACGTAGAACGGCCAGTCGCGCGGCGCCGGGACGATATCGGGCGACAGCGGGCCGCCGTGCACGAACAGCACCGCCGGCCGGGGCGCGCCGGTCTCCTCCGGTTCCGGCAGGTGCAGGTCCACGTGGCCGGTCCGCACCCGTGGCCGCTCCGGGACGTCCAGCGGGAACGGGCGCAGGAAGGCGGGCTCGCCGTCCGGCGGGGTCAGCCTGTGTCCCTCGTCGGCGGCGGCGCGGCACAGCACCTCGGTCAGCTCCTCGGGAGCGGACAGCATCGGCCAGTGGCCGGTGGCCAGTTCGAAGAAGCCCACCCGCGGGTCGGCGAGCTTCCGCAGCTGCGGCGGGCCGACGAGCACCAGCTCCTGGAGCCCCTCGATGGTCGTCCCCCCGGCCGTGCACAGCACCGCGCTGA
>NZ_JACBWZ010001208.1 GCF_013870595.1 Streptomyces sp. WELS2
CGGGCTCGCCGACACCCCGCAGGTCAAGCACGGTGTCGGCGTAGCGCGCACCGGCGGGACGTCAAGCTCGGCGCCGCCCAGGAAGAGGCCCTGGGCGTGTGGCCAGAGCTGTACGCGAAGACGTTGGGCACCCTGCACGGTGCCGTAGCCGAGGCCGGCAACTCACCGACCCGGCCACTCGCCGCATCGTCTTCCACGAGGACCTGGACCACATCCGCCTTACCGCCCCGGCCGACTTCGCCGGGCCCCGCCTGGCGCGCGCCGTCCTCGACCTCGCCGCGTCGGACGCCGACGCGGCCAGACGCCGGCCGAGCGCGCCGCGCAGTGGAAGAAGATCGCCACCGTGGACGGATGCTGTTCGCTCGCCTTTCCCGATTACCGGAGAAAGATCACCGGAGCACCCTCGGGGCGCAGCGATTGCTGATCGCTTCCGCGGGGGGTAATGTCGTGAATGGTGGATTAGCAGAGATCAGCGGGAGCATCTCATGAGCTTTCCCCTCGGCAAGATTCTTGAAATCGATGTGGATAAGACTCAATCCCCTGACGGGCAGGACCGGATAGTCATGACGAGGGATGGAGACTTCCAGTTCTTCCCGTCCGCCGGCCTGATCACTGTGCATCAGGGCGATGAGCTGGACCTGGAAGATCAGGATATCTTCGTGCCGTTCGGCGACAACGACGTCGAACTCTCACTGAAAGCCGTGAATCAGCCCGGACATGTCGTTTCCCTCGGATCGGTATTCCTCAGGCGCGACGAAGCGAATGCCGGGGAACTCACGAAGAAATTCGAGGGCGGTGAGGCCCTGTACGAGCTGAAATACAAAGTCCTGCCCTGAACGAGGAGCGGCTGGCGGGACCGGTCGGCATGACCTGACGGTGCCGTTCTGCCGCCTTGGCCGGAGAAGGCGCCCGGCCCGAAGCCAGTGGACGACCGGCTGCGCCCGCAGGGCATCCTGTACGTGCTCTACAACGACGTGAGCTGGCAACTGCTGCCGTTGAGGCTGGGTTCGGCTCCGGACAGACTTGCTGGCGTCGACTGCGCCATTGGCACATGGCCGGTGTCTTCGACCAGTTGCACCGCCTCCTGCTCGCGGAGCTGCACGCGGCCGACGCCCTGGACTGGACGCGGGCCTGCGTGGATGCCTCCCACATCCGCGCGAAAAAAGGGGGCGAGGCTACCGGCCCGATGTCTCAAGAAGGTCCGCAGCAGATCAGAAAGGCGGCAGCTCGGAGCTGAGTGACTCGGTGTATCCCAGGGACCACCGTCCAGGAACGGTCTCACAGAGCGCATCCAAATCGGCGCGTGTCCGGCCCCGGACGTGAAGCCAACTGTGGACGCCCAGGCCGTCTTGGCGCAGCAGCTTGCCGGGGGCAGAGAACCAACGCACGGGAAACTCTTCCGGGCCGGTCCACATCGGGTAGTCCGGCAGTTGGACCCGCTGAAAGTGTTCGGGCACCGCACTA
>NZ_JACBWZ010001209.1 GCF_013870595.1 Streptomyces sp. WELS2
GGGCCAGGCCGAAGGCGGCGGCGGTGTGCGCGAAGTCCCGTTTCCAGACCGCCTCGTAGTACCGCATGGCGCGGGCCGGGCGGCTGCCGGCGGTGTGCTCGGCGCAGTAGCCGAGGGCGAGCTTGGGCACGTACTCGCCGGGCAGCGCCTGGTAGACGGCGTCGAAACGGGCGCCGGCCAGCTCGACCTCGCCCTGGCTGAGGTGCAGTACGCCGTGGTGCCAGGCGATGCGCCAGTCGTGGGCGGCGGCGCGTTCGCCGAGCTGGGTCTCGGCCTCGGCGAGCCAGCTCTGGGCCGCTCGCTGCTCGCCCTTGCGCAGATAGGCGCGGCACAGCCACAGCGCGGTCTCGGGGGTGCCGAGGCGGGATTCGCGGGGCCACTGCCGGGCGACCCGGTCGGGGGCGTCGGGCGGGAAGGAGTCGAGCAGCAGGGCGGCGCCGTCCTCGGGGTCGGGGACGGGTTCGGGCAGGGCGCCGGCCACCTCGGCGGGGTGGGGCGGGGAGACGTCCAGAGCGGCGGGCTGGTCACCGGTACGCCGGGTCCAGTGGCCGAGGGCGGGGATCGCGCCGAGTCCGGCGTCGAGGCCGGCGCCCGAGGGGCGGAACAGGGTGGAGCTCTCGGGCAGCTGTTCGCCGAACCGGAGCGCGCGGAACTCGCGCAGCACCTCCCAGAGCTGGCGGGACATCTCGGCGGCGGAGCGGAACCGGGCGCGGGGTTCGGCGTGGGTGGCGCGGGCGATGACGCGGCGGAAGGAGTCGGAGGCGAGGCCGCGGGCGGGTTCGGTGCCGCGGGCCAGGGCCTGGAGGGTCGTGCCGACGGTGTAGAGGTCGCTGTCGACGTGCCAGCCGCGGCGGTCGATCTCCTCCTTGGGCGGGGCGAAGCCGGGTGTGTAGACGTAGGCGGAGGCGCGGTCGCCGATGGCGCGGACGGCGCCGAGGTCGACGACCTTGACGGCCCGGCCGAAGTGGATGACGTTGGCGGGCTTCATGTCGCAGTACAGCAGGCCGCGTTCGTGCATGTACTGGAGGGCGCCGAGGATCTTGCAGCCGTAGGTGAGGACGTGGTCGAGGCGGGGGCGGCCGTGGAAGATCCGCTCGATGTCGTCGGCGTCCATGAGCTGTTGCAGGGAGCGTCCGCCGATGTAGTCCATGACGAGGTAGCCGGTGGCGGGGTGGCCGGCGCTCCGGTGCTCTGCGTAGGTGACGATGCGGACGATGTCGGGGTGGTGCAGGGCGGTGAGGGAGCGGCGTTCCTCGACGGCGGTGTGGCGGGCGAGCACGTCGTGGACGTTGATCTGGCCCTTGAGGACGACGCGGTGGCCGTCGGCGCGGGTGTCCTCGGCGAGGTAGATCCAGCCGAGGCCGCCGTGGGCGAGGCAGCCGAGCACCTTGTAGTGGTCGGCGACGATGTCGCCGGGGGCGAGCCGGGGCAGCAGCGAGTAGGGGGTGCCGCAGCG
>NZ_JACBWZ010000121.1 GCF_013870595.1 Streptomyces sp. WELS2
CCGACGACGGTGCCGCCGCCGACAAGACCGGCTACGGCCAGAGCTGCGGGTCCAACGACCTGCGCTGGTCGGCCAAGTCGATGACCCAGGCCGGCGGTTACATCCAGATCAGTGTCAGCGCGAATCCCGGTATCACCTGTGTGCTGCCCGCGGGGCTGCCGGTCGTCGCCTTCGGCTCCGGGGGTACGCAGGCCCATCCCGCGGAGCAGTCCGTGGGGAGCGAGATCACCCTCAGCGGCGGCACCACCGTCTACGCCGGCGTGAACCCCAAGACCACGAACGACGACAACGGCACCGAGTACAGCACGGTCATCGCCTCCGTCAGCGACGGCGACCCCCACCCCGTCTCGCTGCCGGTGGGGAACATCGTCGTGGACAAGCCCGTGGTGACCAACTGGCACACGAACCCGGCGGACGCCGTGCCGGCGGGCTGAGCGGGCGCGACACGACCGATGCCCCGCGCTCGGGCGGCCGAGGAGGCGTGGCCCAAGCGCCGGGCCACCGTCCTCGCAACATCGCCGCTCCACACGGTCTGCAAGGTGCAGGCCGACGTAGCGAACCGGCCGTCGTGGCAGCCGGACGCGAACGCCGTGGTCGAGGACACTCCCGGTCGCCCGCGCCCAGGCCCGGTCTTCCGCTGGAGCACCGAGGGACTGCACGTCACCTCCACCGTCGAGCGGGCCGACTACGGCGAGCGCCTGGCCTGGGGTGGCCCGGCCCAGGGCATCACCGCCGTCCACGTGTGGACCTTCGCCGACCAGGCAGCCTCGCAGTCCGCGCTCGACAACTCCCCGCACAACTGGGTCAACGACATCAAGCACGGAGCGGAGACCCCCGTGTCGCCGCCGGGTCACGGCCGCCAGAGCCAGGTGTTCTCCGGTCCCACCGGCGGGCACGATCCGAGGTGGAGGCGGGGGGCGCTCCGTGCCGCGTCGTCCTGGATCAGACAGGCGTCGCCCGAGACCAGCTGTCCACTGGGATTCATCCGCCACCGCTGGTCAGGGGCCTTGCTGTCGCAGGGCGAGACACGCGGGGACGGCGCGGCGGTCAGGCAGCCTCCGTGAGCCTTTCCGGACTGCCATCGGCCTGCGCGGAGCTTGTGCCAGGACTGTTGGGCACCGCCGTTGCAGCGGGCGGTCCGCACGGCGCCTTCCGCCGTCCCCGGCAGGTTGTTCGCCACCTCGAGGCAGAGATCCGCGCCGCCCGTCTGGGAGACGATCGCGCCGGGACGGGCACGCTGCCGGGGGCGGGGGTACTGCCGGTGCATCCAGTTCCGGTATGCGGGGGTGATCGAGGGGGACGCGTTGCAGCGCGGCGGCACGCAGGAGACCGTGTGCAGATACGTCTCGAAGATCCGCTGCTTGGCCCGGACCCGTGCCGGTGCGAGGTTGTCCGGCAGGAGCGCCATAGGGTATCCGCGGTATGCGATGATGCCGCCCCGCAGATGCAGGGGAAAACCCGCCATGCGGAAGTACCGCGCCGTCACTCCGTGATCGCTGTGGTCCGCCCCTCGTGTGCGCGTGTGGCCGAAGGAAGCGTTGTCGAAGTCCAGGGTGCGAATGCGCTCGGTCTTCCACCGCTTGGCCAGAGCGGTGATTGTCGCGATGAGGGATCGTTCCGTGTACCGCGTCGAGGAGTCGACCGTGGTGATTCCGGAGATCTGGCCGCGGAAAAGCCTCAGGAGACTCTCGTGCCGGTAGCGGGAGCTTCCTTTCCCCGTCGGAAGCCCGTCGGGCAGCCGGAAGAAGGTGAGCCGGATCTCGGGTCGTTCACGGAGCGAGAAGGAGGTGATGTGGTGGTTGTTGACCGTGATGGTCTTGGTGACGGTGTGCTGCCCGGAACCCGCCATTGCCGCATAGGCGGCGATCATGCCGTGTTCGCGGCTCTTCGGGTAGGGGCTGCGGCTGAAGGATTTCCCGGCGTCCCCTGCGGTCAGGTACACCACGTCGAGGGGGCATCGCGCGGTGATGAGCTCCTGGATCTGGGGGTTGATGAACAGGAGGTCATCGTCCTCGTGGGCCACGCCGATCATTTCCCGCAGGCAGGGGCCCGACGGCTTTCCGTACGCATCGCGTCGGGCGACGTATCCGGAGTGACCGGTTTGCCGGGGCGGTTGGAGGGACGGTACGCCGAGCAGGGCCGGCCCCGCGACGAGAAAGAGGCACAGGACGGCCACGGAAAACGCTGTGGGAGCGGAGATCGCGTTTTTCCTCCCGGGGCTCCTGCTCACGTGCTCGACCTCTCCTGGGCGCGGACCCTCCCGCTCACGCGCTCCGCACCGGCTCAGCGCTTGCCGGTCGCGTTCGTGATGTTCTGGACCTTGTAGTAGCGCGCGACGCAGAGCGCCGGCCACGTTTTGCGACCACCCTGGCCGAACGGCTCGGTCATCTTCCTGATGGGGAGCCGCTTGTACGGGAGAACCCGGGCCCCCGCCGCGGCCTGGGACCGCATCCGCGCGTCCTGCCGGTCCCAGGCGCGGGCGCGCGCGGCCATGTCGGAGTTCAGCTCCGTGAGCGATGTCGCGAGGCCGAGACAGACGACGCAGTACACAGCCGTTCCTGTGGCGAGCGCGGTGGCTGGGCGCCGGCCTGGGCGGTGCCACGCGCGGGCGGTGACCGCGCCCGCGTAGACGAGGAACAAGACGTACAGCAGCAGGTAGTCGTTCCACAGGCGCGTCGATGTCATCACGCCGGCATGGAAGACGGGGTAGGTGATGACGGTGCAGGCGTAGCCGGCGACCAGGAGAACCACGACGCACGATCGGATCAGCAGCGCCTCGTTGTTCGCGCGGGTGACACGCTCAGGAGAGACACGCACGAGGAGACAGCCCAGGACGAGGCCGCCGGCGAACGCTCCGAGGTACGGCCAGGACGTGAGACACGTCCAAGCGATGTGGGCGAATCCGTACCCGGACTCCCACAGGGACTTGGGGTCGAGCAGGGCTGACGCGTCCTTCGACTGGCGGCGGTGCAGCGCACCGGGCGACGTGTAGAGGATCAGCGCTCCGACCACGAGGCCGGCGATGGCGACCGCGCACCACAAGCGGACGAAGCGGCGCCGCGCGGCGGGGATGGCACGGCCGCTGATCAACAGCGTGCACCCGAGGGCGACCAGTGCGACCACGGTGGTCTCCTCCGACAGCATCCCCAGTGCTGCTCCCGTCGTGCCGGCGACGCACAAGGCGAAGGCGCGGCCCCGCGGTGAGACGGCCCGCACGGCCGGGACGACGGCTGCGCAGGCGAACACCGGGGGCAGCGTGTGGGAGACGGACGCCGCCGGCCAGTAGAACGTCTTGTAGGTGTTCAGGGAGCCGAAGAGGAAGACGGCGGTCACCGTGGCCGCCGTGAACAACGCTGTTCCGCGCGGCAGCCTTCTTTCCGTGGCAGGCAGCGCGGCGGCGCAGAACGCCCACAGCAGCAGCAGAATCAGCACTCCGCTGGCCGGCGCGAACCACTGCTGTCCGGCGATGCCGAAGCGCGCGTAGGTCCATACGAGCACGGCGTTGACGACGCGCCCGTTGTCCTTGAAATAGAACTTGTCCACCATGGCGGACAGCCCGCCGTCGCGGACCACGGGCAGGAAGCACCAGTCGTCACCGCTGGGCCGCACCCAGCGGGCGGTCCAAGCCGCGTAGACGAGCAGAGCCAGTGGAATGACACAGAGCAATACCGGCCACCAGCGTCCCCGTTTCACCGGCATGCCCGCGTTCAGGGCGTCTTCGACCCGCTGCCCCCGGACAGTTCTTCCCGCTAGGCGTTCCATGCCCACGCCCGTTCTCCCTTCCGGCGGGTATCGCACGTGACCCCCGTTCATCGGCGTTTTTCCGGAGCGCTGCAGGAACAGGACGAGGAGTGCGGCAGGGAAACGCTTGGTACGTCCAGCTTGCCACTCGGCGCGAGGGAGCGCAGTCCGCCGTGGCACACGGGTGAAACGGTCAGGTGATTCACCCGCTCGACGCCAAGGGGTCGCCGGGCGGCCCGGCGGAGTGCATGGTCGTTCACAGCAATGTGACTTTTACGAGGCAGGTCTTCGCTCGAGACGCGTCGGACGGGGCGCAGGGAACGGTCTTGAGGCTGCCCCGACTCGCCGGGAATCCGTATGCCAGAATGCAGCATCTCCGTCGTCGTCCCGTGCTTCAACGAAGAGGAGGTGATCGGCAGATTCCACGCCGCCCTGCTGTCCGTCCTGGAGGCGACACGGCAGACCTTCGAGATCTGTTATATCGACGACGGCAGCAGCGACGACACCCTTCGATGCCTTTGCGCCCTCGCTGCCGGGGACCGTCGCATCCGCTACACCTCCTTCAGCCGCAACTTCGGCAAGGAAGCGGCGATCCTCGCCGGACTGCGCATGTCCCGCGGCGAGGCTGTTGTCCTCATGGACGCCGACCTTCAGCACCCGCCCGGTCTCATCCCGCACATGCTGCAACTGCGCCGGCACGGTTACGACCAGGTCGTTGCCCGCCGCGACCGTGCGGGAGACGGCGCGCTGCGCAGCCTGATCAGTTCCGCCTATTACCGGGTGATGGGTCACGGCATGGACGTCGACATCATCGATGGGGAGGGAGACTTCAGACTGCTGTCGCGATCGGCTGTCGAGGCCGTGCTTTCCATGCCGGAGACGAACCGGTTCTCCAAAGGAATCTTCGCCTGGATCGGCTTCGAGACCGTCAGTTTCAAATATCACAACGTCGATCGCGCGGCCGGCCGATCGAAATGGGGCGGCAGGCGCCTCCTCAACTACGGGATCGACGGTCTCATTTCATTCAACAACCGTCCGCTGCGGCTGGCCTTCTACGCCGGTCTCGCGTTGTTCTTCACCGCGGCCGTCTATGCGCTGTGGACCATCGTGAACGTTGCCTTGCACGGTGTGGAGGTGCCTGGTTACACCACCCTGCTGACGGTCGTCATCGCGCTCGGCGGAATCCAGCTCGTCACGGCAGGCATCGTCGGGGAGTACGTGGGGCGCATCTACTACGAGGCGAAAGGCCGCCCACCCTATATCGTGCGGGCGACGTCCGACGCTCCGCCACCCTCGCAGCCCGCCGACGCGACCGCCGTGCGACGCACAGGGGCGCACCGGCTGGGGCCCGAATACTCGGCGGTCGGGCCGAAGAAGAGGAGCGGAGCGCGCACGATGCGCCAGTTTCTCACCTTCGCCGCGATCGGCATCGTCAACACCGCCGTATACCTGACCGTCTACATCGCCCTCAACAGCTGGCTGCCGTACCTCGTCGCCCATTCAATCGGTTTCGCGGTGAGCGTGGTCGGATCATTCTTGCTCAACACGCACATCACGCTCCGCACGAAACCGACCTGGCGTGCGTTCGTCCGCTATCCTCTGTCGAGCATCGTCAATATGCTGGTCAGCGGACTCCTGCTCTTCCTCGCCGTGGACACGCTGGGATTGAACAAGAACATCGCCGCCGTGATCGCCGGAATCGTGGCCACCCCGCTTTCCTTCTTTCTGGCCCGCTGGGCGATCGTCTCCGGCGCCCGGGGCCGCCGGCCCTCGGCCGCACCGTACAACGCGGCGGCCGGCACAGGGCGCGAACAGACGGTTGATGCGTGGCGGGAGTAGCTCGCAGGCCGCGGGAATTCACGCGTACCGCTGAACGCCCGTCTCCAGGCGTCCGTGTCAGCTTCCTGGGAGCGCGATGTTCCCAGCTGTTGCCGGAGGCGGCGTTGCCCACCCCGACGATGTTCGCGTGTGCCGGTGCCCCCGGCACCGCCACCGCCCCAGCGCCGTACCCACCGGCACCGCCCGCTCGCGTGCGGACCGCACCCGTGCCGCCATCCCCATGCCCGGCTCCTCACGCACAGGCCGGCACCCGTCAGCGCTTCCGCGGCTGCGGCAGTGGGCGGAGCGGGAACCGGAGTCGCCGTTGGCGGTGGCGTGGTGGGCGTACGCGGACAGGGAGCGCACGGAGCACCAAGAGGTGCGCGCGCACCTGCGGGCCGCTCACGCCGGGGCCGGGCGGGCGGCGGGACGACGATCCGGGTTTCCCCGCGGTGGTCCGTGAGCTGACGGCGCACGTCCCTTCCGCACACCCCGCACAGCCCTCTGCCACCCCGGCGGACCGCCGGGAAAAGCCTGTCGAGGAGCGCCTCACGATGACCGTGCCCGCACCTTTCACAGACACCTGATCCACGGGTCGTCGCCGACAGCCGCGTCATGGACTTCGCCCGCCGTGCCGGGAGGGAAGGAGCCGACTACGCCACCCCGCACCACTGGTCGGTCACCGATCCGGAGGGCCACGGTGGCGAGGTCGACGACCTGCTCGACCGGGGCACCCTGGAGAAGGCACATGATCCGCCGGACGGCTCCTAGTAGTGCTTCGTTACGTTGAGTGATCACGGCTATAGTGGGCAGCTTCCTGGAGTGAGGTTGGGGGAAGTGGAACGGCTCCGGGGCGAGTTGGCGGAGTTCGTTGCCGATGTGTTCGGGTCGTTTCCGCGGCGGGATCAGCGGCGGTGGGGCGAGTGCTATCTGCGAGGCTTGATGCTCGATGGCCGGCGCAAGTCCATCCAGCCGATGGCCGAGCGTCTGCCGGACGGGAACATGCAGGCCCTGCAGCAGTTCGTGAACCAGTCGCCGTGGGATCCCTTACCGGTGAGGCGGCGGATCGCTGAGCGGTTGTGCGAGGCCATCCGCCCTGAGGTGTGGGTGATCGACGACGTGTCGTTCCCCAAGTGCGGCACCGCGTCGGTGGGTGTGGCCCGCCAGTACTGCGGAGCGGTCGGCAAACGGGCGAACTGCCAGGTTGCGGTCAGTGTCCATGCCGCCACCGACACCGCCTCATGCCCGCTGCAGTGGCAGTTGTATCTGCCGCGTGAGTGGACGGACGAGCCGGACCGGTGCCGCAGGGCAGGAGTCCCCGACGACGTGGTGCACCGGGAGAAGTGGCGTCTGGCGCTCGGCCTTTTGGACACGCTCGCCGAGTGGCAGTTGAAGGCGCCGGTCGTGGTCGCCGACGCCGGCTACGGCGTCAGTACCCCGTTCCGGCTCGGCCTCCAGGCGCGAGGGCTGTCCTATGTCCTGGCCCTGAACGGGAAGGAAGTCGCTCACTTGGAGGATGCCGAGCCGCACCAGCCTGCTTATGGCGGGCTCGGACCACCCACCCTTCCCCGCTACCGCACCCCACCGCGAGCCGTCTGCGTCCTCGCCGCGCAGGCGGGTGCGGAGCAGTTCACCGAGGTGACCTGGAGGCAGGGCAGCAAAGGCGCGATGACCTCGCGGTTCGCGGTGCTGACCGTGCGGCCCGCGGGCAAGCAGTCCCTGGCCGCAGCTCAGGAGGCCGGCGGCGGCCGCAACCAGTGGGACGGCGTCCTGCCCGTCCAGACACTCCTCATCGAATGGCCGGACGGCCAGGACACCCCGACGGACTACTGGATATCGAACCTGCCCGCCACCACACCAGTCGCTGACCTGGTGCGGTGGGCCAAGATGCGCTGGCGGATCGAGCATGATTACCGCGAGCTCAAGCACGGCCTCGGACTGGACCATTTCGAGGGACGCACCTGGCGCGGCTGGCACCATCACGTCACCCTCGTCACCACCGCACAAGCCTTCCTCACCCTCAGGCGGCACGACCCAAAAGCCCGCATACCGGCCTGACCCTCTACCAGGTCCTCGACGCTCTTCAGGACCTGCTGAGGTGCTGGACCGGTACCTGCGCCACCTGCGGACGACCCCTGCCCAGCCCTCGGAGAAACCGCAGACAGCCCAGAACCTAACGAAGCACTACTAGGCGGCCAGTGTCTCGTTCTCCCGGGAGGCGTCCGTGCGGTCGGCGTACTTGTCGAGCAGTGTGTCCGCCGTGAGCAGAGCCTGCTCAAGGGTGTGGGCCCCGGTCAGCACGCGCAGTGTGTACACGGCGTCTTCCAGCGCCCTGCTCGTGGAGCCGGTGGGGTGCACATCGTGTGCGATGCGGGCCTGGGCGAATCGGGACAGCGCCTCGCGCAGTTCCTTCTCGGCGGGAACGATCACGGGGATACCTCCTCCGGGTTGTATCAGGGAGTGCTAGCAGGCAGCGGCCTCTTCCACGGTCGCCCGCACCTTCAGGAACGTGTCGGTCCCCGTGATCTCCAGGAGTCTTCGGATCTGCCGCGTCGGCGCCGCCACACGGAGATCGGTCTCGTGGTGGGTGAGGATCAGCAGGTTGAGCAGCGTCGAATCCCCGAAGGCGATGCCGGAGGCGTCCAGGACGACCTTCCGGTGCGCTTTCGCCGCGGTGCCCAGAGCCTCCGCCAAAGGCTCGATCGAGCACATGTCGTAGGACCCGCGCGCGCTGACGACCCAGGTGCCACAGCGTTCGAACTGCACCACCTCGGCCTGGTCCAAGACCCGGGGCGGTGCCCCGCCGACGCCGTCGGGACGGTCCGAGACCTCTTCTTCCACAAACACCCTCGGCTCCTCCCGCGTCTCCCCTGCATGGAACACGCTTCCGATAGCGCGAAAAGTATGTCATGCATTAGCTGTCAGGCAAAGCGGGTCAGTAGAATGCCGTGCATGGTTGCAGTGCCTGGATCTCACACCGGTTGGACGTTCATCACCAACCACGCGCGAGTACTGGCGGCCATCGCCGACAACCCGAACATCCGGATCCGCGACATCGCCGCCCACTGCCGGCTCACCGAGCGTGCCGTCCAGCGGATCATCTCCGACCTCGAGCAGGACGGTTACCTCTCCCACACGCGCGAAGGCCGCACGAACACCTACCGCGTCGAACCGGACAAGGTCCTGCGCCACCCGGCGGAAGCGGGGCTGACCGTGGCCGCACTGCTCTCCCTGCTCGTCCGGGACGAGACCGACCGCATAGGGGAACCCGGCAGTCGGCCCGCCCCGCTGGCCACCGCCGGCGGCACGAGCGAGTAGCGCTTCGCGGGGTTCCGGTCCCGCCGGCCGGCAGGGGTCGGCACCCCTCCGACCGGGCCGGCGCCGCGCCCTGGCCACGCCGTTCCCGAATGGGGGGAACGGCGTCGCTGTCGGAGGCGTCACCCCTCCTGTGTTCCCTCCGCCGGCGGGGGCGGTTGAAAGCAGGCGGTGACGTCCTTGCCGCGGGGGCATCGGCGGACCTCCCAGTCGTCGGCGAGGGCGTCGACCAGGAGCAGCCCGCGCCCCCCGAGGGCGCGATGATCCGTGCGTCGTTGCTCGGGCAGCCGCGGTGAGGCGTCGTGCACCGTCACGTGCAGACAGCGCTCGTCCCAGGTGAGGATGAGCTGCGCGGCGCTGTGGGCGTGGACATGGGCGTTGGTGACCAGCTCGGAGACGGCCAGCACGACCGAGTCCACCAGAGCCGGTGCGGTCCGTTCCCACCCGAGTGCGGACACATGCGCACGCGTCCAGTCCCTGGCCTCCTTCACCCCGGCGCTGATCGGCAACGAGCGCGCCCACCCGACAGCTCGCATGGATGAGTCGTCCGTCATGGTTCCTCCTCCAGCCGCCGACGGTCTCCTGTCCCGTCTGCCCCGGTACGCGGCGGCCCAACGTGAACCGGCGGTGACGTTCCGCGCCATGCCCGCCGCCGTACGAGGCGCCGCCGTGGTGTGGCGTGGCCGACAGTTTCGTCGTCCTGGCGTGCCCGGCCCGATCGCGGGTATCAGGGCTCCGGAATCTCACTGGCGGAGGCGGTGGCGGATGGTACGGACCTTGGTGGGCGAGGATGGCGTGGCGGCCCACTTGGATGACGCTCTCCTGAGCGCTGCGGTGGCTCTGGACGGGCAGGGCGAGTCCATCGCCAGTGCCCGTCACGCGGCTGCCGGGTTCCTGGCCCGGATGCGTGCCGAGCATGGTGTCGCGGTCTCCCGGCGGGCCGTGGAGGTGACGCAGTTGGTGGTGAGCGAGCTGGTCACCAACGCGCAGAAGTACGCCGCCGGCCCGATCGTGATGGACCTGCGGATCACGGGCGATCTGATCGAGGTCCAGGTGTGGGACTCCGATCCCGTACTGCCGGTGGCTCGTGCCGCCGACGTGGGCCGGGTGGGTCAGCACGGCCTGGAGATCGTCATGGCCCTCTGCCAGAGCTTCGAGGTCACACGGGAGCCGGTCGGCAAGCGCGTCACCGCCCGCCTGGCCCTCACGGACGAGCCGTCCGGCTGAAAACCGGATCTCCCGGCCCTACCGCGTATCGGACCGCCCCACGGCCTCTGGAACCGGCCGGACAGCGGATGTCTTCCGCATCGCATCGTCTGCCCCGGTGGACATGCCGTTGTCCCGGTGCTCGGCCGGAGGCCGGCGGGGAGACGCTCCCGCGCCTCCGAACCGCCGGGCGTGGTCGGGGGGAGGTCTGACACGCCGTCGTGTGAGATGCCCTCAGCTCCCGGTCCCGCCCATCCGTACGTCCTTGTTCCACGCGTTGCTCCGGCCGTTCGCCCCCGTCTTGCAGACCGTGTCGTAGCAGCGCCAGAACCAGGTGCCGTTCTTGCGGCGGCGCAGTTCGATGCTCGTGCCGCCGCAGCGGGCGCACCTGGGCGGCCGGGCGAAGAGCCGGGCGTTCTCGTGCTCCAGCAGCTTGCGGGCGAAGTGGCCGCCGCGCATCGTCACCATGACCTCCCGGGTCCACGACTGGGACAGCGTGTTGAGGCTGCCGATCATCACCGTGCGCTCGTCGATCACCGCGATCTTCTGGTGCATGACGTTGACGGGGACGACGGTGTGGACGACGGCACGGAGGTCGGCGATGAGGCTCTGGTTGTCCGGGCGGGCCTGGAGCTGGTCCGTGTCGTCGCGGATGAACACGGTGACGTGTACGCCGCGTCCGGTGGCCTCGCGCAACAGCGGCAGGATGCCCCGTACCCGGTTCGCGACCCACGGCGCCCACAGCCAGACCGAGGTGCGGGCCCCGCGGATCTCGTCCTCGAACGTGCTGAAGAAGGTGGTCTCGTCGTCGATGCCCGTCACCTCGACGTGCCGGGCGAGGACATCGGCGAGCGCGGTTCCGAATCCGCCGAGGTGCCGCTCCTTCTCGTGCGGCGGGGTGATCAGATGGCTGGCCCGCAACCGTCGTACGCCGGCGGTGCCGACCAGTGCCGCCAGATGGGAGAAGGCCCTGCCGTCGCGTGCGGAGCTGATTCTCTCCCAGCTGCCGATCACGTAGAGGCGGGACTGGACGCGGGTGGCCGCCACGTTGAACAGGCGTACGCCGTTGCGTGCCCAGTCCGACGCGTCGGGTCCCCGGTGGGCCAGGGACATCCAGAGGTCCCGGCCGTCGGCGCCCTCGACCGTGTCGAAGACGACGATGGGGAACTCCCGTCCCTGGAAGCGGTGCGCCGTGCCCACTTCGGCCAGGGCGCCGCCCCCGCTCTCCACGTCCCGCAGGGCCTCGAGGGTCGCGTCCGCCTGAGTGCCGTACGGCGTGACGATGCCCGCCTCCTCACCCTCCGCGCGGTGGTACTCCACGAGCGCCCTGGAGATCAGCGCGCCGGCCGGCCACCAGCCGCTGCGCCGGCCGGTCAGGTGGGGCCGCGCCAGTTCGTGCAGTCCGTCGGTGTCCACGACGACGATCTCGGGGTCGTCGGGCGGCCTCGGCGCCACGGTCTGCTTGCCGCCCCGCAGTGTTCCGCCGTAGGCCAGCGAGTTGGCCAGCCGCATCACCGCCGGGCCGAACCGGTGCTGTTCGGTCAGGGTGACGCAGGCCGGGTGCCGGTGGGCGTCCGCGGGTTCGCGGATGCCGCAGTGCTCGAAGACGTCCGGGAGCAGCCAGCGCTTCACGTCGGGGCGGCCGAGGTCCTTCAACTGCTCCTCGACGACCGGGCCGAGCTGCATGAAATCACCGAGCAGCACGGCCGCCCGGGTCGCCTTCGCCGTCGCGAGGACGACCTCGGGCAGGGTCGCCGCACCGGCCTCGTCGACGAGGACGACGTCGTACGGGCCCTCGAACACCGCCTTGTTGGTGCGGAACCGCGCAAGCGTCGTGGCGACGAGCCGGGCGTTCTTGATGATCTCGCCCTGGGCGTTGCGGGAGAGACGTTCGTACTCCTCCTGGGCCTGCCGGAACCGTTCCTCCAGAGCGGCGCGGCCGGCGGTGTCGGCCGCCACCTGCGGACGCAGCCGTTCGGCCCGGGCGTGGCGGGCCGGCCAGTCCTCCCGCTGGGCGAGGGCGGTCAGCTCCGCGGCGTCGAGGGCCCGGACGACGGCCCGTTCGAGCTCGGTGGTCTTGTCCTTGAGGGCGGTCACGGCGTCGGCGGCCGATCCGGCGACCGCCCGGGCCGAGGCCAGAGCCTGCTCCCGGGAGGCGATCTCCTCCCGCGTGAGCGCGATGCCGGACATCAGCCCTGTCAGTT
>NZ_JACBWZ010001210.1 GCF_013870595.1 Streptomyces sp. WELS2
GGCGCGCGCTCGGCATACCGGTCCTGAGGGGCGGCTTCCTGGAGGCCGACATACAGGCCCTGCAGGAACGTGCCTTCGGCGCCCGTACCGGCGTGTGGTCCCTGGACGACCGCTTCCACTTCGGCGGGTACGCCCGCACGACGCCCGAGCTGGAGGCGTTCGCAGGCGACTTCGAGCAGCGGCACGGACTGCCGGTGGAACGTCTCTATGTCGCCAAGTTGCTCTACGGACTTGTCACTCTCGCGGAAGAGGGCGCCTTCGCGCGCGGGAGCACGATCGCCGCCGTCGTCACCGGGCGGCCGTTCCCGGAGCCCCCTCCAGCCGCCCCGGAGCGCTAACCGGCCTCCCTGAAGGCCGCCGCCTCCTCCAGGTCCAGGCGTCTGAGCAGGGCGCGCAGCATCTCGTCGTCGATGTAGCGGTGGTCGCGGAGCCTGACGAAGACCTCGCGTTCGGCGCCGATCATCTCCCGGGAAAGCCGGCGGTAGGTGTCGTCCACGGACTCGCCGGTGACCGGGTTGACCTGGCCGAGCCGCTCCCAGACGGCGTTGCGGCGGCGCTCCAGGACGGTGCGCAGCCGGTCGACGAGCGGGGGCGGCAGGGCGTTGCGCTCGTCGGAGAGCAGGTCGTCGAGCCGGGCCTCGGCGGCCCGCGAGGCCTGTGCCTGGGCGTTGGCCTCGGCGAGGGTCTCGGCCTGCCGGTCGCGGCCGGGGAAGCGCAGCAGCCGGATGAGCGGCGGCAGCGTCACGCCCTGCACGACGAGCGTGCCGATGACGGTGGTGAACGTCAGGAAGAGGATCAGGTTGCGCGGGCCGTCGGCCATGGTCGACGGGATGGCGAAGGCGATGGCCAGGGAGACGACCCCGCGCATGCCGGCCCACGAGGTGACCATCGCGCCCCGCCAGGTGGGGTTCTCCTCGCGCGAACGGACGCGCTGCGACAGCAGCCGGGGCAGGAAGGTGGCCGGGTAGACCCAGACGAACCGGGCCACCACGACGACCAGGAAGACGGCGAGCGCGTACCAGGCCGCGGCGGGGCCCTGGTACTCCCCGAGCCGCTCGAGGACGACCGGAAGTTGCAGTCCGATCAGGGCGAACACCGCGGACTCCAGCACGAAGGCGACCATCTTCCACACCGCTTCCTCCTGGAGCCGGGTGGCGAAGTCGACCTCCCACGCGCGGTGGCCGAGGTAGAGGGCGACGACCACGACGGCGAGCACCCCGGAGGCGTGCGCCTGCTCGGCGACCCCGTAGGCGACGAACGGGATCAGCAGCGAGAGCGTGTTCTGCAGCAGGGGCTCGTTCAGGCGGGTGCGCAGCCAGTGCAGGGGCGCCATGAGGACCAGGCCGATCCCGACCCCGCCGACCGCCGCGAGCGCGAACTCGCCGATGCCGCCGGCCCAGGTGGCGCCCTCGCCGACGGCGGCGCCGAGCGCCACCTTGTAGGCGGTGATCGCCG
>NZ_JACBWZ010001211.1 GCF_013870595.1 Streptomyces sp. WELS2
GGGCGACGGCGCCCGAGGCGGCGTAGAGCACGGCGGTGCGGCGCTGCCTGCGGGTCTGCTCGCGCAGTTCGTCGCGGACCGTCTCGCGGGCCACCTGGGCCAGTTCCTCGACCAGGTGCCGGTCCAGATGATGTTCCAGGTGTTCCGAACGGTTGTTCATGCCTTGCGGGTACCCGTCCGCCACAGTGGGTAACGCCAGGGCCGTGCACGCCCCGGGCGGCCCCAACTAGGCTCGTCCGCATGGAGATTCTGGGCGCTTCGCTGCGCATCTGCGTCGACGACCTCGAGACCGCGATCCCCTTCTACGAGCGGCTGACCGGCGGCAGGGCGCTGCGCTTCACGCGCGGTGGTGTCGAGGTCGCCGCGGTCGGTTCGTTCCTGCTGATGAGCGGCCCCGAGGAGGAGCTGGAGATCCTGCGCAAGGTGGCGGCGACGATCGCGGTGAAGGACGTCGAGGAGGCCCACCGGCTGCTGACCGGGCTGGGCGCGAGGGTCGTCGCGGGACCGGTGCCGACGCCGGCGGGCCGCAATCTGCTGGCGGTGCACCCGGACGGGTCGGTCTTCGAGTACGTGGACCAGCGCGGCTGAGCCGGTTCAGCTCCGCATCTCGGTGGTCAGGGCCCAGCGTTCGTGGTCGCGCCAGGCGCCGTCGACGTGGATCATGTCGGGCGAGAAGCCTTCCAGGCGGAACCCGGCGCCCCGGGCCAGGGCGATGGAGGCGGCGTTGCCCGGCTGGACGTTGATCTCCAGCCGGTGCAGGCCCAGCGGCCCGAACGCGTACCCGATCACCAGCTCCAGGCCCTCGCGCATCAGGCCCCGCCCGGCCGCGTGCGCGAAGGCGCCGTAGCCGAGGGCACCGCACTGGAAGCCGCCCCGCACGATGTTGTTGATGTTGATGAAGCCGGCGATGTCCCCGCCGTCCCGCTCGCACACCAGGAAGCCGGCCCGGGCCGGGTCGTCGATCAGCCGGCCGGCGTAGTCGGCGTACGCCTCGTCGGTGTCCGGCGGGAACAGCCAGGGGCGGTGCAGGTCCTTGCTCTCCCGGGCCCGGGCGGTGAACTCGGGGCCGTCTTCCAGGGTGAAGGGCCGGATGCCCACGCGGGGGCCCTCGGCGAGGTACCGGGACGGGGGATGCGCCATCGGCCCAGCCTACGGCGTCAGCGCAGGGCCGGCTCGTCCAGGGTGAGGGTGCCCGCCTCCGTGTCCAGGGTGGCACCCACCCCGAGCGGAACCGTCAACGCGCCCTCGCAGTGGCCGAATCCGACGTCCTCGGCGACCGGGATCCCGAGACCGCCGAGCCGGTCGGCGAACAGGGCCCGCAGCTCCTCCCGGCCGGCGCAGTCCTCCCAGGAGCCGAGCAGCACCCCGCGCGCCCCGTCCAGCCAGCCGGCGCGCAGGAGCTGGGTGAGGCAGCGGTCCAGCCGGTAGGCCGGCTCGCCGACGTCCTCCAGGCA
>NZ_JACBWZ010001212.1 GCF_013870595.1 Streptomyces sp. WELS2
CAAGGGAGTCGGCGTCTTCTTCGTCACCCAGACCCCGAAGGACGTGCCCGGCGACGTCGGCTGGGCCGAGGGACGCCACCCCCGGCCGGCCGGCAGGGCCACGCCCAAACGGCCCGACGGCACCCGGATCACCCTGGCCACCTACGACAACCGGCCCGAACTGCCCGAGGCGGCCCAGGTGCTGAAGCAGCAGCTGGAGAAGGCCGGCTTCCGCGTCGAACTCGTCGTCCGCGAGTACGCGCGGCTCGAGAGCGACGCCCTCGCCGGGAAGTTCGACGCCTTCGTGCTCGCCCGCAACAGCCTCGTCGACACCGGCGACCCGGTCGCCATCCTCGCCGGCGACTACACCTGCGCCGGCAACTACAACCTGGCCCTGCTGTGCGACAAGGGCGTCGACCGGGCCGTGGCCGAGGCCGAGCGCACCGCCGACACCGTCAAGCGGCAGGACGCGGCACTGCGCGCCGAGGCCCGGATCCTCGGCACCGACTCCGTCGTACCGCTGGTCCACCAGCGCGTCATCACCGGCGTCGGACGCTCCGTCAAGGGGGTGCTGCTCGACCCCTACGAGCGCGCCCTCATCGGCACCGGCACCCGGCGCTGACCCGTGCGGACCGTGCTGTGGCGGGCCTCGCTCGCCTCCGCCCTGGTGTGCGGGATCGGCCTGCTGCCCTGGCTCAGCCGCACCGACCCCGCGCTCACCGTGCTCAAGGCCCGCGCCCAGGACCGCGACCCGGACCCCGCCGTACTCGCCGCCATCCGCGACCAACTGGGCCTGGACGCCGGACCGTTGACCCTGCTCGGGCGCTGGCTCGGCGGGCTGCCGCGCGGTGACGCGGGCCGGTCCTGGATCTCCGGGGCCGAGGCCGGACCCGTCGTCGTACAGGCGCTCGGCGCCTCCCTGCTGCTCATGGCGGTCGCCCTCCTGGTGGCCGCCTGCACCGCCGCCGCGGTCTGCGCCCGCACCCTGTACCGGGGCGGCCGGATGCGGCCCGGCGGCACCGGCTCCGCGATGCTCGCCACCCTGCCGGAGTTCCTCACCGCCTCGGTCCTCGCCACCGTCGTCGGCGTCCAGCTCGGCTGGCTGCCCGCCCTCGGCTGGTACGGACCCCGGTACACCGTGCTGCCCGCGCTCGCCCTCGGCCTGCCCGCCGGAGCCGTCCTCGGCCGGCTCCTCGACGACCAGCTGCCCGGCGCCTACGCCGAACCCTGGGCGCGCGCCGCCGCCGCGCGCGGACTGTCCCGGGGGCGCGTCGCCCGCCAGGCGGTACGCCGCTGCCTGCCCGGACTGCTGCCCAACACCGCCCTGTTCGTCGTCGGCATGACCGGCGGCGCCGTCGCCGTGGAACAGCTCTACGACATCCCCGGCCTCGGCCGCACCACCCTCCAGGCCGCCCTCGCCCAGGACCTGCCCGTCCTCCAGGCCGGCACCCTCGCCCTGCTGCTGCTCGC
>NZ_JACBWZ010001213.1 GCF_013870595.1 Streptomyces sp. WELS2
ACGTGGCCCGGGGTGTTCGAGGATGACGTGCGCGTTGGTGCCGCTGACGCCGAACGAGGACACCCCGGCCCGCCGGGGCCGGCCCGTGTCGGGCCAGTCGCGCGGCGCGGTGACGAGTTCCACGGCCCCGGACGACCAGTCGACGTGCGGGGTGGGCGTGTCGACGTGGAGCGTGGCCGGTACCCGCCCGTGCCGCATGGCGAGGATGGTCTTGATCAGTCCGGCGGCGCCGGCGGCGGCCTGGGTGTGCCCGAGGTTGGACTTGACGGAGCCGAGCAGCAGCGGCGCGCCGGCGGGACGGTCCTGGCCGTAGGTGGCGAGCAGCGCGGTGGCCTCGATGGGGTCGCCGAGCCGGGTGCCGGTGCCGTGTGCCTCGACCACGTCCACGTCGGCGGCGGTGAGGCCGGCGTCGGCGAGCGCGCGGCGGATCAGCCGCTGCTGGGCGGTGCCGCTGGGCGCGGTCAGGCCGTTGGAGGCGCCGTCCTGGTTCACGGCCGAGCCGCGGATCAGGGCCAGCACCCGGTGTCCGTTGCGGCGGGCGTCGGAGAGCCGTTCCAGGACGAGCACGGCGACGCCCTCGGCGAATCCGGTGCCGTCGGCGGCGGCGGAGAACGCCTTGCAGCGCCCGTCGGGGGCGAGGCCCCGCTGCCGGCCGAAGGCGGTGAACACCCCGGGGCCGCCCATGACGGCCACGCCTCCGGCGAGCGCGAGCGAGGAATCGCCCTGCCTGAGCGAGCGGCACGCCAGGTGCACGGCGACCAGGGCGGCGGAGCAGGCGGTGTCCACGGTGACCGCCGGTCCCTCGGTGCCCAGCACGTAGGCCACACGGCCGGATATGACGCTGCCCGCGTTCCCTGCCAGCAGGTAGGCGTCCAGGCCGTCCGGGGCGTCGTGCAGCCGCGGGCCGTACTCCTGGGTCTCGGCGCCGAGGAACATCCCGGCCGGGGTGCCGCGCAGCGCCGTGGGGTCGATGCCGGCGTCCTCCAGGGCCTGCCAGGAGGTCTCCAGGACGAGCCGCTGCTGGGGGTCGGTGCCGAGCGCCTCGCGCGGGCTGATGCCGAAGAAGTCGGCGTCGAACTCGGCGGCGGTGTCGAGGAATCCGCCGCTGCGCACGTAGGTGCTGCCGGGCACCTCCGGGTCCTCGTGGTAGAGGGCGTCCAGGTCCCAGCCGCGGTCCTGCGGGAAACCGGTCAGCACCTCGCCGCCGTCGGTGAGCAGCCGCCACAGGTCGGCGGGCGAGGCGATGCCGCCGGGGAAGCGGCAGGCCATGCCGACGACGGCGACCGGTTCGCCGGGATCCGGCGCGGGGGCCTGGTCGGCGGGGGTGTCCGGGGTGCCGTGGACCTCGGCGAGCAGCCGGGCCGTGAGGTCCTGGACGGTCGGGCAGTCGTAGGCGAGGCCGACCGGCAGGTCCAGGCCGGTCAGTGCGGTCAGCCGCCGGTGCAGGT
>NZ_JACBWZ010001214.1 GCF_013870595.1 Streptomyces sp. WELS2
GCCTCGGCGGCGAACGGCGCCAGCAGGGCCGTACCGCCGGTGCAGGGCACCACGACCCCGTCGGCCACGGACAGGATGTGGGCGGGGTCGACGCCCGCGTTGGCGCCGCAGTGGTAGGAGACCGGGTCGGCGTGCAGCAGCACCCGGAAACCGCGCGGCGCGGCGGCGCGTACGGCGGCGACGGCCTCCTCCTGGAGGGTGCGGGCGGTGAGGTCCCGCCACCCGCGCGTGGCCGCCGCCGCCTCCTCGCCGAGCAGCTTCTCCACCGTCGGCCAGCCGGTGTCGTCGGCGGTGCCCCGCCACAGCGGTTCCAGCGCCCGGCGCACGGCCGCGGCCAGCGCGCCGGCGTCCAGACCCCGGTCGCCGTAGCCGGCCTCGCAGGACGGGCAGAAGCACAGGGACATCAGGTACTGCCCGGCCTCCCCGAGCGGCACGCCGGCGGTCTTGTCGTGCGCGTGCAGGTGCTGGAGCCCGTACCAGCCAAGGGACTCCAGTTCGGTGCCCCGCGCGCCGGGGCGTACGGCGGCCTCGGCGGCCAGGTCGGTCAGGTACGCGCGGGTGGCGGGCTGGGCGATGCAGGGCGCCCACGGGTAGCGGTCGCCGTAGGCGTTGACGACGGAGGTGTCCGGGTGTTCGGCGCCCATGCGGGAGGCGACCTGACCGAGCACGGCTACCGGGTCCAGTGCGCCCTCGTCCAGTCCGTCGAACTCGACACCAGGGCCTGGACCGAGACCGAGCGGAACGTCGCGTTCCTGCTCAGCGGGGTCCTGCCCGACCGCGCCCCGTGATCGGGTTGTCGTACCGCGCGCGGTAGGCTGGCCGATCGTTGTACCGCACCGGTGGCCCGGACTTCGTTCGCCAATGTCCGGATCGCACGCCCGTCTTGGGCGGGTGCGGTACTGCGGAACCGGAGGACGCGCAACGTGGCGCAGTCCACAGCGGGCTGTCGCGGATCATGCTGTCGCGACGGCGGAACGGCCGGGACAATGCCACTGAATGGCTTTGTCGCCTTTTCCGGCGGGCCGTTCGTGCCGCTGGGCACGGACGCTCGTTCTTCACTGCGGGGCGGTCGGTGCGCCGTTCCGGGTGAGCTGGTCGTAGGGAGCACTAACCGATGGGCGAGGGGTACGCATGACCGACACCGGCCAGGTCCCGGGCGAGGGGCAGCCGGAGAGCGCAGGCATGGTGGAACAGCCGGGCGTCCCCGCGCACGGCGCGTACACCTACCTCTCCGAGGCGCCCGCCGAGGACGAAGACCTGCTGCTGCCGGGTGCCCAGGGCGCGTGGGGCAACGAGGTTCCGCCACCCGCTCCGGAACCGGTGGTGGAGGCCGTCCACGAGCCGGGCCCGCACGAGACGGCCGGCCGTGACACCGGCTCGGTCGACCTCGGCGGCGTCCGCCCCCCCCACCCGGGTCCCGCGTCGGTGCCGCCGTCGCCCATCC
>NZ_JACBWZ010001215.1 GCF_013870595.1 Streptomyces sp. WELS2
CGGTCTCCGGCGGCAGCCGGTGTGGCCGTGTCCGGCGGCGGCCGGGCCGTGACGGTTTCCGACGACCGCCGACCGTGATGGTTCCCGGTGGCGGTCGCGGCGTTCCGCTGTCCGACGGGAGCGGGGCGTGGCGGTGTCCGAGGGTCAGGCCGGCCGCGCCCGCTCGACCACCGGCTCCAGGTCCAGGCCCGACGGCAGGGTGCCGAAGGACGCGCCGTGGTCGCCGCCCAGGCGGGAGGCGCAGAAGGCGTCGGCGACCTCCGGCGGGGCGTGCCGTACCAGAAGCGATCCCTGGAGCACCAGGGCGAGCCGCTCCACCAGCCGCCGGGCCCGCCCCTCGATCCCCTCGAGGTCCGCGAGTTCGGTGAACAGGGCCTTCACCGCCCGGTCCAGCCGGTGGTCCGCGCCGTGCGCCCGGCCGATCTCGGTGAGGCAGGCGTCCAGCGCGCCCGGCTCCCGGCGCAGCGCCCGCAGCACGTCCAGCGCCTGCACGTTCCCCGCGCCCTCCCAGATGGAGTTCAGCGGCGACTCCCGCACCAGCCGGGGCAGGCCGGACTCCTCGACGTACCCGTTGCCGCCCAGGCACTCGGCCGCCTCCACGGCCACCGGAGCACACCGCTTGGTGATCCAGTACTTGGCGGCCGGCACCGCCAGCCGCAGGAACGCCCGCTCCTGCTCCCCGCCGTCGTCGCAGGCCGCGGCGAGCCGCAGCGCGAGCGCCGTCGCCGCCTCCGACTCCAGCGCCAGATCGGCGAGCACGTTGCGCATCAGCGGCTTGTCGATCAGCTTCCCGCCGAACGCCTCCCGGTACGCGCAGTGGTGCACCGCCTGGGCCACCGCCTGCCGCATCAGGCCCGCCGAGCCGAGCGCGCAGTCCAGCCGGGTCGCGGCGACCATCCCGATGATCACGGGCACCCCGCGCCCCTCCTCGCCGACCCGGCGCGCCCAGGTGCCGTCGAACTCGACCTCGGCGGAGGCGTTGGAGCGGTTGCCCAGCTTGTCCTTCAGCCGCTGGATCAGGAAGACGTTGCGAGAGCCGTCCGGCAGGACGCGCGGCACCAGGAAGCAGGTGAGCCCGCCCGGGGCCTGCGCCAGCACCAGGAACGCGTCCGACATGGGCGCCGAGCAGAACCACTTGTGCCCGGTGAGCAGATACGTGCCCGCCTCCGCGAGCGGCCGGGCCACGGTCGTGTTGGCGCGGACGTCGCTGCCGCCCTGCTTCTCCGTCATCCCCATCCCGAACAGCGCCCCGGGCTTCTGCCCGGCCACCCGCAGCCGCGGGTCGTAGACCGTGGACGCCAGCCGGGGCTCCCACTCGGCGGCCAGCTCCGCGTCGGCGCGCAGCGCGGGCACGGCCGCGTGCGTCATCGACAGCGGACAGCAGGTGCCCGCCTCGGCCTGCGTCCACATCAGGAACCCGGCGGCGTCGTCGAGGATCTC
>NZ_JACBWZ010001216.1 GCF_013870595.1 Streptomyces sp. WELS2
CCAGGCGTGCACCACGCGCAGCGGCAGGCCCCGGCGCACGGCCTCCCTGGCCGCCCAGTCCAGCGCGGCGACACTCTCCTCCGTACCGTCCACCCCTGCCGTGATCGGGCGTGTCATCCGTGGGCCTCCTCGTCGTCACCGGCGCACGAGCGTGTCCTCGCGCGCCCATGATCATGGTGCCAGCTCCCGGCCCCCCGTACCGCGGTGCACGAGGGCGGTCCCGGGCAATCGAACATACGATGGCCTGGTACCGGTGACATGGGTGGGGAGTCGTATGGCACAGGCCGCCGAGACCGCGCGGACCGTCATCCTGACCGTGGACGACGACCCGGGGGTCTCCCGTGCCGTCGCCCGCGACCTCAGGCGGCGCTACGGCGGGTCGTACCGCGTCGTGCGCGCCGAGTCCGGCGAGTCCGCGCTCGCCGCGCTGCGCGAGCTGAAGCTGCGCGGGGACCTGGTGGCGGTGATCCTGGCCGACTACCGCATGCCCCGGATGAACGGCATCGAGTTCCTGGAACAGGCCCTGGACGTGTACCCGGGCGCGCGCCGGGTGCTGCTGACCGCGTACGCGGACACGCACGCGGCGATCGACGCCATCAACGTCGTCGACCTCGACCACTATCTCCTCAAGCCCTGGGACCCGCCCGAGGAGAAGCTCTACCCGGTCCTCGACGATCTCCTCCGGGCCTGGCACTCCAGCGCCTGCAAGCCGGTGCCGAGCACCAAGGTCGTCGGGCACCGCTGGTCGGCGCGGTCCTCGGCGGTGCGCGAGTTCCTGGCCCGCAATCAGGTGCCGTACCGCTGGTACTCGGTGGACGAGCCGGAGGGGCGGCGGCTGCTGGCCGCCGCCGGGCAGGACGGGCGGCGGCTGCCGCTCGTGGTCACCCCGGACGGCCGGTTCGGCACACCGGTAGGGGGTCCGTGCCCAGGACGCGACCGGTTCACGCCTGAACGAGCCCATTTCATGGCATCGTTACGGCCGCGGGCGCCCGTTTCCCCGTCACCGGACGGTGACCGGCAGCGGCGGTGCCAGCGCCTCCACTGGTCTGGACCCCTGAGCGGGACGGCACGCCACGGGAACCCACGGCCCGCCCGCCGCCCCCGGGTCAGCCGTCCAGGCGTCCGCCGCCGGACAGGAAGGCGAGGGCCACCGCGGCCTCGCAGGCGATGCCGGCGGCGATCACGTCCTCGTCGATGGTCATGCGGGGCGAGTGCAGCGACGGGGCCTCGTGCGGGGCGAGGCCGGGCGGGCAGGCGCCGAGGAAGGCCATGGCGCCCGGGACGGCCCGCAGCACGTAGGAGAAGTCCTCCGCCGTCATCTGCGGGGCGGACAGCTCGCGCACCGCCTCGGCGCCGAGCGCGTCGGCGGCCGCGCGCCGGACGAGGAGTAGTGCAGGTACGTCGTGCGGGCGTCGCTCTTGACCAGGCCGTACACGC
>NZ_JACBWZ010001217.1 GCF_013870595.1 Streptomyces sp. WELS2
CTTCGCGGAGTTGGCCCATGTTGTCGTGGATCTTCTCCACTGCACGTACTTTCCCGACAGCAGCACCGTCGGTACGCCGACGCCGGGCGTGGTGCCGCAGCCGGCCAGGACCGCGTTCTCCGTGCCGCGTACCAGGTTGCGCGGCCTGAACGGGCCGGTCTGCGCGAAGGTGTGGGCGGCCGAGAAGGGGGTTCCGGCGGCGTGCCCCCGCGCGTGCCAGTCGGCCGGGGTGACCAGGCACTCCTCCTCGATGGCGGCCTCGATGCCGTCCAGTCCGCGCCGTTCCAGTTCCCGCAGCAGCGTGTCCCGGTAGCGCGGACCGAGATCGGACCAGGCCGTGGGGCCCGGACCGATGTCGGTGTTGGGGCAGGGGGCGAGGACGTAGTGCAGGTGGCGGCCGGGCGGCGCGAGACCGGGATCGGTCGCCGTGGGGCGGGTGACGAGCAGCGACGGGTCGCTCATCAGGCTTCCGCCGCGGGTGAGCTCGTCGAACGTGGTGCGCCACGCCGCGCCGAAGGAGATGGTGTGGTGGGCGAGCCGGGGCCAGGTGCGGTCGGTGCCGGCGTGCAGCACGACCGCGGAGGGGGAGTGGCGCAGCCCGGGCACCCGGCGCGGACGGCGGCCGAGCAGCCGGTAGGCGACGGGCAGGTCCGGGGTGAGGACGACCGCGTCGCACGGGATGCGGCCGGCGTCGGTGACGACGGCCGTGACGCGCTCGCCGGACCGCTCCAGGCGGGTCACCGGCTGCCCGAACCGCAGATCGGCCCCGGCCGCGGCGGCCGCCTCCGCCATCGCCCGCGGCAGGGCGTGCATGCCGCCCCGGGGGAAGTACACGCCGGCGACGGTGTCCATGTAGGCGATCACCGCGTAGGCGGCCAGCGCCCGCGCCGGGGGCACACCCGCGTACAGGGCCTGGAAGGAGAACACCCGGCGCAGCCGCTCGTCGCTCAGGAAACGGCCGATCCGGGCGTCCAGGCGGCCGAAGCCGCCGAGGGCGGCCAGCCGGGCGAGATCGGTGTGGAGCAGACCGAGCGGCGAGTCGAAGTTGACGTCGATGAATTGGCGCATCTGCGCCCGGTACAACCGCTGGAGCCAGTCGCGCAGCCGCCGGTAGCCAGCCGCCTCCGCCGCCCCGGCGAACCGCTCCACCTCCGCGGCCATCGCATCGGCGTCGCTGTGCACGTCGAGACTGCTGCCGTCCGCGAAACACGCCCGGTAGGCGGGGTGCAGCGGGATCAGCTCCACCCGCTCGTACAGGCTCGTCCCGACGGCGGCGAACGCCTCGTCGGCCAGCTCGGGCATGGTCAGCACGGTCGGCCCGGTGTCGATCCGGTAACCGGCCAGGTCCATGCGCCCGGCCCGGCCGCCGGGCAGCTCCTCGCGCTCGACCACCGTGACCCGGCGGCCGTACCGAGGCGGAAGCCTCGGAA
>NZ_JACBWZ010001218.1 GCF_013870595.1 Streptomyces sp. WELS2
CGGCGCGCTGCTCGCCGGGGTGGCCGCGGTGCCGCTCAACCCGAAGTCGGGCGGGAAGGAACTCGGGCACATCCTCACCGACAGCGCGCCGTCCCTGGTCCTCGCCCCGCCGGGCGCCGGCCTGCCGCCGGTGGTGGGCGCCCTGCCCCGCGTCGACGTGGACGTCTCGGCCACCGGCCCGCTGCCCGGGGAGCGGGCGGCGGACGGCGATCCGGCGCTGATCGTGTACACCTCCGGCACCACCGGCCCGCCCAAGGGCGCCGTGCTGCCCCGCCGGGCCCTGGCCACCACCCTGGACGCGCTCGCCGACGCCTGGCGGTGGACCGGGGACGACGTGCTGGTGCACGGGCTGCCGCTGTTCCATGTGCACGGGCTGGTGCTGGGCGTCCTGGGTCCGCTGCGGCGCGGCGGCGAGGTACGGCACCTGGGCCGGTTCTCCCCCGAGGGCGTGGCCCGCGAGCTGAACGACGGCGCGACCATGCTGTTCGGGGTGCCGACGATGTACCACCGCCTCGCCGAGGCCCTGCCCGGCGATGCGGAGCTGGCCGGGGCGCTGGCGCGGGCCCGGCTGCTGGTCTCGGGCTCGGCCGCGCTGCCGGTGCACGACCACGAGCGGATCGCGGCGGCCACCGGCCGGCGGGTGATCGAGCGGTACGGCATGACCGAGACCCTGATGAACACCAGCGTGCGGGCCGACGGCGAGGCGCGCCCCGGCACGGTCGGGGTGCCGCTGCCGGGTGTCGAACTGCGCCTGGTGGAGGAGGACGGCACCGAGCTCACCGCCTGGGACGGGGAGAGCGTCGGCGAGATCCAGGTGCGCGGCCCGAACCTGTTCACCGAGTACCTGAACCGGCCCGACGCCACCGCCGCCGCGTTCACCGCCGACGGCTTCTTCCGCACCGGTGACATGGCCGTACGGGAACCCGACGGGTACGTCCGCATCGTCGGGCGCAAGGCCACCGACCTGATCAAGAGCGGTGGTTACAAGATCGGGGCCGGGGAGATCGAGAACGCGCTGCTGGAGCATCCGGGAGTGCGGGAGGCGGCGGTCACCGGGGAGCCGGACGCCGACCTGGGCGAGCGGATCGTGGCCTGGATCGTCCCGGCGGACCCGGATTCCCCGCCCGGCGCGGAGGAGCTGGCGGACCACGTGGCCCGGCGGCTGGCCCCGCACAAGCGCCCCCGTACCGTCCGCTACCTGGACGCGCTGCCCCGCAACGACATGGGCAAGATCATGAAGCGGGCCCTGGCCGATGCCTGAGCGGCGCTCGGCGCAGGAGGTGCTGGCGCTGCTGGCCGACCCCGGCAGCTTCCGTGAACTCCCCGCGCCCGCCGGGGAGTCGGCGCCGGACGGACCGCTGGGCTGGTGCTGACCTTCCTCGTCCTGCTGAAGTTCGACTTCAACGTCTCCGAACTCCTCGGCAGG
>NZ_JACBWZ010001219.1 GCF_013870595.1 Streptomyces sp. WELS2
GCCCACTCCGGCCCCGCCCCGGCGCCCGACCCCTACGCACCCCCCGCCTTCGGTCCGGCGGCCCAGGCCCACCCCTTCGCCCCGCCCGCGGGAGCGGAACCCGTGCCCCCGCCGCCCATCGCCCCCGACGGCCCCGGGCAGGTGCCGTACGGCTACCCGGGCACCCTGCCGGCCTACGGCCAGCCGGGCCCGCAGCACGCCCCCTACCCCGTCGGCAACGGCTACGGCTGGCCCGGCATGCAGGCGCCCCCGAGCAACGGCATGGGTACGGCCTCCCTCGTGCTCGGCATCCTCTCGGACATCGGCTTCCTCGCCTGGCCGCTCGCTCTGGTGCTGGGCATCCTCGCGATCATCTTCGGCGCGCTCGGCCGGGGGAAGGCGAAACGGGGCGAGGCCACGAACCCCGGGGTGGCCCTGGCCGGCCTCATCTGCGGGGTGACGGGCGTCGTCCTGGTGCTGACCTTGTTCGCCGTCATGGTCGCGGCGTTCGGCTGACCGCGCGCCCCCGGCCGGCGCCCGCCCCCGCCAACCGCTCGCGCGCCTCCATCAGGGCGAAGCCCAGCAGGTTCAGTCCCTGCCATCGCCGTGGGTCC
The DNA here is from genome assembly GCF_013870595.1 of Streptomyces sp. WELS2. Taxonomy (GTDB): domain Bacteria; phylum Actinomycetota; class Actinomycetes; order Streptomycetales; family Streptomycetaceae; genus Streptomyces. Next base: position 594 of record NZ_JACBWZ010001219.1, read on the forward strand.
GACGCCGCCTCGTCGTCCGCCGCGAGGCCTATGCCCCAGACGCGGTCCACGGGGCTGGCCTCCACCAGCACCCGGTCCCCGGTGTTCAGCAGGAACTGCCGGAGGCCGTCGTCGGCGGCGAACTTGTGCACGCTGCCCTCGGTCACGATGCGGAACCGCTCCCGCTCCCAGGTCTCCTCGTCGAAACCCCGGACCAGCCGCCCGGCCTTCTTCGCGGCGGCGGGGTGCCCGGCGGCCAGCACCCGGCGCTCCGCCTCGGCGTCCCCGAACAGCCGGGCCTTGCCGGCCATCATCCAGTGCTCCGCCGTCGCGTACTCCACTCCGTCCACCACGAAGGGTGACGGCCACCACTGGCTCAGACAGCTCGCGCCGATCCGCCCGTCCGGCCGCGGGCGGTGCCCCCAGAAGTGGAGGTACTTCACGCGGGCACCCGCGCGGACCTCTCTGATCAGGGATTCCACCCCGTCGATCCTTCCCATGCACGCGAGTCTGGCACGCACCACTGACAATCCGTCCGCCCTTTCGCCCCCCGACTCGACACCTGGTCGACAGATTCCGTCGCGTAACCAAAAGGCAACAACGGAATCACTTGTTGGTGCCCTATGGCTCTGTCAGGATCGGCACTCAAATCGAGCTGGAGCTACGCCACCACCCCCGGGACGGGGCGTACGGCGGAGGAGAGCGACATGCACAACCCGGGCACCGCCACCCCGGAACGATTCCCCGCCCAGGACCGGTTCGCGGACGGCGCGCAGTTCATCGCCGGCCGGCCGGCCAAGGGCACCTCGGGCCGCCACCACGCCGTGGTCGACCCCGCCACCGGCCGG
>NZ_JACBWZ010000122.1 GCF_013870595.1 Streptomyces sp. WELS2
ATGTGGAGTCGCAGAGACAACCAGGAGGCGCGGACCAGCCCAGCCAGCCGGTGACGGCCACCAGGTCGCCGGGCTGGGCGCCGGCCCGGGTGACGGGCTCGTGGTTGCGCAGATCGCCGAGCGCGGTGATCGACACCATGATGGTGTCGCCGCGTACGACGTCCCCGCCGACCACGGAGGCGCCGGCGACCTGGCACTCGTCGCGCAGGCCGTCCATCAGCTCGGTGGGCCAGGTGACCGGCAGTTCGGCGGGGACGACCAGGCCGAGCAGCAGCGCGGTGGGCACGGCGCCCATCGCGGCGATGTCGGCGAGGTTCTGCGCGGCGGCCTTGCGGCCCACGTCGTAGGCGGTGGACCAGTCGCGGCGGAAGTGCCGGCCCTCCAGGAGGATGTCGGTGCTCGCCACCACCCGGCGGTCGGGTGCGGCGACCACCGCGGCGTCGTCGCCGGGGCCGACCCGGACCGCCGGAGTACTGGTGAGACGGGAGGTGAGCTCCCTGATGAGCCCGAACTCCCCGAGCTCACCAACAGTGCCCTTCATGTCCCTTGCTCCCCTTCTCTCCATGCCGTGCCCGGTCGCGCGTCTTCAGTGTCCCCGATACGGTCGAGGTGTCCGTCGTCGCGGTCGCCCCGGCCGCCGACGCGGTCGTGGTGACCGTCCGTACGGTCCGGGTGACCGTCAACGTCCGCCGTGCCCGCGCATCGCCGCGCAAGCCCGCATCCCGGAGGTCTCCCCGCGGGGCGCGGCGACGCGATACCGTGGCGTTCCTTTTCCCCACATGATCCTCGTGGCCGCCCTGGAGGTTCCGTGGTACAGGCGTACATCCTGATCCAGACGGAGGTCGGCAAGGCGTCGACCGTCGCCGAGACGATCAGCAAGCTCCCTGGAGTGATCCAGGCCGAGGACGTGACGGGTCCGTACGACGTGATCGTGCGCGCCCAGGCCGACACGGTCGACGAACTCGGCCGCATGGTGGTCGCGAAGGTCCAGCAAGTGGACGGCATCACGCGCACCCTGACCTGCCCGGTCGTGCATCTGTAGCCCCCGTCTACGCTTGGCCGGTGAACATCTTCCGTCACCGGCCCCTCGGCCTGCTCGCAGTGGCCCTGCTCGTCGCGGCCGCCGGCTGCTCCGCGGCGGACGACGGCGGCACCGTGGCGGTGCCCACCCCGGACGCGCGGACCGCCCCGCTCTGCCGGGACCTGGACAAGGCGCTGCCACGGAAGGTGGACGGGCGGACCCGCCGGGACCCGGAGCCCCCGTCCGCCTACACGGCGGCCTGGGGAAGCCCGGCGATCATACTGCGCTGCGGCATCCCCCGGCCGCCCAAGATGGTCGATCCGAAGGTGGCCCTCGGGCAGGATCCGGACGCGATCGCGGGCGGGGTCGACGGCGTCGACTGGCTGATGGAGAAGCAGGACGACGGGACGTGGCGGTTCACCACGTCCGAGCGCCGGGCGTATGTGCAGGTGACCTTGCCGAAGCAGCTGTCCGGGCCGGACCACGGCGCGCAGGTGCTGAAGGACCTGGCGGCGGCCGTGAAGAAGGCGATCCCCGAGGGGATCGCCTCCATGCGGCACTGATCCGGTCGCGGGCTCAGCGCAGTCCGGTCGGGCGGCGCAGCGCCGCCTCCACCAGGCGGTCGATCAGCTCCGGGTAGCTCACGCCCGTCGCCTGCCACATCTGCGGGTACATCGAGATCGGCGTGAAACCGGGCATGGTGTTGATCTCGTTGATCACGAACTCGCCGTCCTCGGTGAGGAAGAAGTCCGCGCGGACCAGGCCCTCGCAGGAGGTCGCCTCGAACGCCTCGACCGCGAGCCGCCGCACCTCGGCGGTCTGCTCCTCGGTGAGCGGGGCCGGGACGACACCGGGCGTGGAGTCGATGTACTTGGCCTCGAAGTCGTAGTACGCGTGCGCGTCCGGCGGCGGGATCTCGGCCGGGACGGAGGCGCGCGGGCCGTCCTCGAACTCCAGGACGCCGCACTCGATCTCGCGGCCCCGTACGGCGGCCTCGACCAGGATCTTCGGGTCGTGGCGCTGCGCCTCGGCGATGGCCTCGTCCAGCCCGGCCAGGCCGTCGACCTTGGTGATGCCGATGGAGGAGCCCGCGCGCGCCGGCTTCACGAACAGCGGCCAGCCGTGCTCGCCGGCGAAGTCGACGATCCGCTTGCGGGCGGCGGACTCGTCCCGGGCCCACTCGCGGGGGCGGATCACCAGGTACGGGCCGACCTCGAGCCCGTAGGAGGCGAGGACCCGCTTCATGTACTCCTTGTCCTGGCCGACGGCCGAGGCGAGCACGCCCGAGCCGACGTAGGGCACCCCGGACAGCTCCAGCAGGCCCTGGAGGGTGCCGTCCTCGCCGTAGGGGCCGTGCAGCACCGGGAAGACCACGTCGACCTCGCCGAGCGCCTTGGGCACGGAACCGGGCTCGCTGTAGACGACCTCGCGGCTGGTGGGGTCGACGGGGAGCACCACGCCGCCCTCGTGCTCCTCCGCGAGGTCGGCGACCTCGGGGGTGCGGCGGTCGGCGATGGCCATCCGCTCCGGTTCGTCGGCGGTGAGCACCCAACGGCCCTCCCGCGTGATGCCGATCGGCAGGACGTCGTACTTCGTCCGGTCGATGGCCTTGAGGACCGCGCCGGCGGTGACCGCGGAGATCCCGTGTTCGGAGCTGCGCCCGCCGAACACGACGGCCACGCGCGGCTTGCGCGCCGGCTGCTCGGGGCTCTGGGGAAGGTTCTCGGTGCTCATAACGCGTCGAGCGTACCTGTAGGTAGTCGGCAAGTCAGCGCGCGCTCCCGGGCCGTCGCTCAGCGTCGCACGGATGGTCGCGGAGCGTCGCGGACGGCCCGGCGGGGGCGCGCGGGAGCCGGGTTTCAGCGCCGTTCCGGCTTGGCGCTGCGCGCCATCAGCTCCTTGAGCGCGGCGACCGGCGACTTGCCCTCGTGCACGATCTCCACGACCGTCTCGGTGATGGGCATGTCGACACCGTGCCGGCGGGCCAGATCCAGCACGGACTCGCAGGACTTGACGCCCTCGGCGGTCTGCTTGGTGACGGCGATGGTCTCCTGGAGGGTCATGCCCTTGCCGAGGTTGGTGCCGAAGGTGTGGTTGCGGGACAGCGGCGAGGAGCAGGTCGCCACCAGGTCGCCCAGGCCCGCGAGCCCGGAGAAGGTCAGCGGGTCGGCGCCCATCGCCAGGCCGAGCCGGGTGGTCTCGGCGAGGCCGCGGGTGATGAGCGAGCCCTTGGCGTTGTCGCCGAGTCCCATGCCGTCGGCGATGCCGACCGCGAGCCCGATGACGTTCTTGACCGCGCCGGCGAGTTCGCAGCCGACCACGTCGGTGTTGGTGTACGGCCGGAAGTACGGCGTGTGGCAGGCGGCCTGGAGCCGCTGGGCGACCCGCTCGTCGGTGCAGGCCACGACAGCGAGGGCGGGCATCCGGGCGGCGATCTCGCGGGCCAGGTTGGGTCCGGTGACGACCGCGATCCGGTCGGCGCCGACCTTGGCGACGTCCTCGACGACCTCGCTCATCCGCATGGTGGAGCCGAGTTCGACGCCCTTCATCAGGGAGACGAGGACGGTGTCCGGCGCCAGCAACGGGGACCAGTCGGCGAGGTTCTCGCGCAGCGTCTGGGAGGGGATGGCGAGCACCGTGAAGTCCGCGCCGGCGAGCGCCTCGGCGGCGTCGGCGGTGGCGCGCAGGTTCTCCGGGAGTTCCACGCCGGGCAGGTAGTCGGGGTTGGTCCGGGTGGAGTTGACCGCCTCGGCCAGCCGGGGCCGGCGGGCCCACAGGGTCACGTCACAGCCGGCGTCGGCGAGCACCATGCCGAACGCGGTGCCCCAGGAACCGGTACCCATGACGGCCGCCCGCACAGGCTCGCTCACTTGGTCTGCCCTTCCGTCTGCCTGCCCCGCGCCTGCGCCTGCGCCTGGGTGCGGCGCCGCTGTTCGATCCGCTCGCGGCGCGGGTCGTACGGCGTCTCGGGCGCCTTCTCGCCGCGGATCTCCTCCAGCAGCCGGGTGATGGCCGCCATGATGACCTCGGTGGCCTCCTTCAGCACGTCCGGGGTCATCTCCTTGCCGTAGAAACGGGAGAGGTCCACGGGCGGGCCGGCCAGGACGTGGTGCGTCTTGCGCGGGAAGAGGTTGGGCTTCTTGGCGTACGGCGGCAGCAGTTCGTTGGCGCCCCACTGGGCGACCGGGATGACCGGGCACCTGGTCTGCAGGGCGACCCGGGCGGCGCCGGTCTTGCCGGTCATGGGCCAGCCGTCCGGGTCGCGGGTGAGGGTGCCCTCGGGGTAGAAGGCGACGCACTCGCCGCGTTCGACGGCGTCGATGGCGGCCCGGAAAGCGCTGAGCGCGTCCGTGGACTCGCGGTACACGGGGATCTGTCCGGTACCGCGCATGGCGGCGCCCACCAACCCCTTCTTGAAAAGGCCGCTCTTCGCCAGGAATCGCGGAACCCGTCCGGTGTTGTACTGATAGTGCGCGTATGCGAAGGGGTCCACGTGGGAATTGTGGTTCACCACGGTGATAAATCCGCCCTCGGCCGGAATGTGCTCCATTCCACGCCAGTCCCGCTTGATCAGAACCACCAGCGGCGGTTTGCAGATCACCGCGGCGAAGCGGTACCAGAAGCCGATTCTGCGGCGGGGCACAAGGACACCTTCCTCTAGGACTGCCACCCCGGCGGGGGTCGCACAAGTGTGGCCCCGGGCCGCCGGTCTGTCGAGAACACCGTACGCCCGCCCGTCACCCGCCCCCGCCCTTGCAACGAGCTCCGCGCCCCTCCCCGATCCCCGGGCGCCTCGGAGCCCGGGTGACAATGGACGGGACGAGGGAGGGACGGTACGCCGGTGCAGTGGACCTTGGTCATCCCGCTGAAGCCCCTGGCCCGGGCCAAGAGCAGGCTCGCGGACACCGCCGGTGACGGGGTACGCCCGGGGCTGGCGCTGGCGTTCGCGCAGGACACGGTGGTCGCCGCGCTGGCCTGCGCGGAGGTGCCGGATGTGGCGGTCGTCACGGACGACGAGCTGGCCGGCCGGGAACTCGCGGCGCTCGGCCACCGGCCAGAACGCGCAGGGCGCGTTGTACCAGGTGTTGTTCCAGGCCATCACCGGCGCCTTCGCGTGCGCCGCCCAGGTGTCCGCCCGCCACCGGTTCCAGTCGCGCGGCCAGGGGGCGTCACGGCACTGCACCGCCGTGTAGACGCTGTAGCCGTTGTCGCCCTCGGCGTCCACGGCGGCGAGGGCGGCGTACGCGGCCAGCAGCGGCCCGGTGTCCCCCCGGCGCGCGTAGGCCGCGAACGCCTCGGCGAGGCGGGGCCAGTAGCCGTCCGAGGACCGCCCCGCTGAAGCCGCGCCGCCCGAACAGCCGCATGTCCAGCAGCGGCACCGGCATGGTCAGCTGGCGGCGGACGAAGCCGTACAGCGCCGCCGCGCCGAGCAGGCCGGCGCCGAGGGCCGGCCAGGAGAAGCCGTGCGCCGCCGCCTCCTTGACCGCGTAGACGAGGCCGATCATGCCGGCCAGCGACAGCAGGACGCTGCTCAGGTCCCACGGGCCGGGGTGCGGGTTGCGGGACTCGGGCAGGGTGCGGATGCCGACCAGCACCAGGACGGCCATCACCGGCAGGTTGATCAGGAAGACCGAGCCCCACCAGAAGTGTTCCAGGAGGAATCCGCCGGCGATCGGGCCGACGGCCATGCCGGCGGAGGCGGTGGCGCCCCAGATGCCGACGGCCAGGCTGCGTTCGCGCGGGTCGTGGAAGATGTTGCGGATCAGGGCCAGGGTGGCGGGCATCAGGGTCGCGCCCGCGACGCCGAGCAGCGCCCGGGCCAGGATCATCAGCTCGGGCGTGGTGGCGTAGGCGTTGAGCACGGACAGCGCGCCGAACGCGGTGGCGCCGACGAGCAGGATCCGCTTGCGGCCGATGCGGTCGCCGAGGCTGCCCATGGAGACGAGCAGACCGGCGATGACGAAGGAGTAGACGTCGCCGATCCACAGCAGCTGGGTGCCGGAGGGGTGGAGGTCTTCGCTGATGTAGGGGGTCGCCAGGCCGAGGACGGTGGCGTCGACGGCCACCAGCAGCACGGCCAGGACGAGGACGGACAGCGCCAGCCAGCGGCCCGGGCGCTTCACCGCCTCGGTCGTCCGGTCCGGCCGCAGGGTGCTGGTCATGGTTCCTCTCTTCGCAGAGCGCCGCCGAGCAGCAGCTCGGCGATCATGGTCGGGAAGTCCCGGGAGGCCACCCGGCCGTCCAGGGTGGCCCAGGCGCACGAGGCGATGAGCCCGTACAGCGCCTCGGTGAGCCAGACCGGGCTGAGGTCGATGCGGAATTCGCCGGCGCGCTGACCGCGCTGGAACAGGGCGCCGATCCGGGCGTCCAGGCGCTGCCAGCCCTCGTTCAGCCCGTCGCCCTCCCACAGCTGGTTCTCGCCGTAGAGGAACGACAGCAGTCCGGCGGCCGGCTGGATCTCGCGGACCAGCCGGCGGACGGCCTCGGCCGCGGGGCCTTCTTCCGGCCGGGCGCGGTCCAGCGCGCCCTCGCACTCGGCGATGCCGAGCTGTTCCAGCGCCCTGACGAGCGCGTCGCGGCCGGCGAAGTGGCGGTGCAGCGTGGCCCGGCTGATCCCGGCGGCCTTGGCGACCTCGTCCATGGTCGCGGTGGATTTGCGGGTCAGCAGGGCGGCTGCGCTGCGCAGCACCTGGTCACGGTCGATGGCCATGAGACAAGGGTAGCCCAGATGAGACATTGATGTCTCATTCTGGGCACGCGTGACTCACTTCCCCAGCTCGCAGGGGGTGTACGTCAGTGCCAGGGCAGCTGTCGGCGCCGCTCCCAGTAGGCGTGCGGGTGCTCCCGCAGCGTGGCGAGCCGGGCCTGCTGGTCCGGGTCCAGGTCGACGGCGGGGGCGCGCAGGTTGGACAGCAGCTGCTCGACGGTCGCGGCACCGGAGAGGACCACGCCCGCCCAGGGCCGGCGCAGGATCCAGCCGAGGGCGACCGCGTCGCAGCCGAGCCCGGTGGCGGCGGCCACGGCCTCGAGGGCGTCCGGGGCGTGCGGTCCGGCCAGCCGGCCGTTCGCCATGCCCTCCTTGACGATCACGGTGAGGCCGGCGTCGTGCGCCTCGGCGAGGGCGGGACCGGCCGAGGTCTCCAGGAGGTTGTACGTCGACTGGACGGTACGGAAGAGGGGCTCGCCGCCGACCGTGACGGCGAGGGCCGCGCGGATGGTGTCGGCCTGCGCGGGACCGCTGGTGGAGAAGCCGACGGTGACGCCCCGGGCGGCGGCCTCCGCCAGCCGGGCGTGCAGCTCCCTGTCGGTCAGGGCCGGGCTGTCCGGGGTCACCGAGTGGATCTGGTAGAGGTCGAGCCGGTCGCCGAGCAGGGCGTCGGTCTCGGCGCGCTGCCGGTCGTAGGCGGCGAGGCTGTGGTCCTTGACCTCGTGCGTGTCCGCGTCCGCCGACCAGCCGGCGGTGTAGGTGTAGCCCCATTTGCTGCCGACGACCACGTCGTCGATGCCGGGGTGGGCCGCCAGCCAGTCCGCGAGGAACTCCTCGGAGCGGCCGTAGGAGCGGGCGGCGTCGACGTAGCGGACGCCCCGGGCGTAGGCGGCGTCGAGGAGCGCGTGGGTCCGGGTGCGCAGTGCTGCGACGCCGCGGTCCTCTCCGAGGTCCGCGTCGCGGCGGAGGTTGATGTAGCCGGGGCGGCCCACCGCGGCGAGGCCGAGGCCGATGCGGCAGGTGGGGGTGGTCGCTGTCGCGAGGCGGGCGAAGGACATCGCGGGGTCCGTTCGGTCGTCGGCACCGGTGGGTCTGCGACCAACCTAACCCGCGATGGCCTTCGTGCCGGCGGTACGGCCCGGGGCCGTCCTCAGCCCTTCTTCTTCGCGTCCGCCCACGCGTGCTGACGTGCCACGTCCGCCTTCACCTCGGCCAGCTGGACGGCCACCGCGCTCGGGGCCGTGCCACCGCGGGCGCTGCGGGAGGCGAGGGCGCCGGGGACGCTCAGGACCGTGCGGACCTCGGGGGTGAGGTGCGGGGAGATCTTCGCGAACTGCTCGTCCGTGAGGTCGTCCAGCTCCTTGCCCTCGGCCTCGGCGGCCTTGACGCACTCCCCCGCGACCTCGTGCGCCACCCGGAACGGCACGCCCTGCCTGACCAGCCACTCGGCGATGTCGGTGGCCAGCGAGAAGCCGGCCGGGGCCAGCTCCTCCATGCGCTCGCGGTGCACGGTGAGCGTGGCGATCATGCCGGTGAAGGCGGGGAGCAGCACCTCCAGCTGGTCGCAGGAGTCGAAGACGGGCTCCTTGTCCTCCTGGAGGTCGCGGTTGTAGGCGAGGGGCAGGGCCTTGAGGGTCGCCAGCAGGCCGGTGAGGTTGCCGATCAGCCGGCCGGACTTGCCGCGGGCCAGTTCGGCGATGTCCGGGTTCTTCTTCTGCGGCATGATCGACGAGCCGGTGGAGAAGGCGTCGTGCAGGGTCACGAAGGAGAACTCCTTCGTGTTCCAGATGATGATCTCCTCGGCGATCCGGGAGAGGTTCACGCCGATCATCGCGGTGATGAAGGCGAACTCCGCGACGAAGTCACGGGAGGCGGTGCCGTCGATGGAGTTGCCGGCGCTGCCGTGCTCGAAGCCGAGGTCCCGGGCGACCGCCTCCGGGTCCAGGCCCAGGGAGGAGCCGGCGAGGGCGCCGGAGCCGTACGGCGACACGGCTGTCCGCTCGTCCCACTGGCGCAGCCGCTCGGCGTCCCGGGACAGGGACTGGACGTGGGCGAGGACGTGGTGGGCGAAGAGCACCGGCTGGGCGTGCTGGAGGTGGGTGCGGCCGGGCATCGCGACGTCCGGGTGGGCCTCGGCGAGCGAGATCAGGGCGTCCTGGAGGTCGGCGATCAGGCCGCCGATGATCCGGGCGTGGTCGCGCAGGTACATCCGGAAGAGGGTGGCGACCTGGTCGTTGCGGGACCGGCCGGCGCGCAGCTTGCCGCCGAGGTCCGGGCCGAGACGCTCGAGCAGGCCGCGCTCCAGGGCGGTGTGCACGTCCTCGTCGGCGATGGTGCCCACGAAGGCGCCCGACGCCACGTCCGCCTCGAGCCGGTCGAGGCCGGCCAGCATCCGGGTCAGCTCGTCCTCGGTGAGCAGCCCCGCCTGGTGCAGCACGCGCGCGTGGGCACGCGAGCCGGCGATGTCGTAGGGCGCGAGCCGCCAGTCGAAGTGGACGGACGCGGACAGCTTCGCCAGGGCCTCGGCGGGTCCGTCGGCGAAACGGCCGCCCCAGAGCCGTACGTCACCGCTGTTGCTGCTCACTTGCGTTGCTCCTCGAAGCTCGTGATGTGCCACCGCCTCCCACGCTTCCAGGCGGGGAGGCGGCTGTCGGGCTGATGCGGGGGGAGGTGACCCTCGTGCGTTACGCCAGGTCCCGCTTGGCGGCGATCTTCGACGACAGGCTGTAGATGTCGATGAAGCCCTTGGCCGCCGACTGGTCGAAGGTGTCGCCCGTGTCGTAGGTGGCGAGGTCGAAGTCGTACAGCGACTCCTGGGAGCGCCGGCCGGTGACGACCGCGCGGCCGCCGTGCAGGGTCATCCGGATGTCGCCGGAGACGTGCTGGTTGGCCTCGTCGATGAAGCCGTCCAGGGCGCGCTTGAGCGGGGAGAACCACTGGCCGTCGTAGACCAGTTCGCCCCAGCGCTGCTCGACCTGGCGCTTGAACCGGGCGAGTTCGCGCTCGACGGTGACGTTCTCCAGCTCCTGGTGGGCGGTGATCAGGGCGATCGCGCCCGGAGCCTCGTACACCTCGCGGGACTTGATGCCGACCAGGCGGTCCTCGACCATGTCGATCCGGCCGATGCCCTGGGCGCCGGCGCGCTCGTTGAGCTGCTGGATGGCCTGCAGGACGGTGACGGGCTTGCCGTCGATGGCGACCGGGACGCCCTCCTTGAAGGTGATGATCACCTCGTCGGCCTCGCGGGGGGCGGCCGGGTTGGAGGTGTACTCGTAGATGTCCTCGATCGGGGCGTTCCAGATGTCCTCCAGGAAGCCCGTCTCGACGGCGCGTCCGAAGACGTTCTGGTCGATGGAGTACGGGGACTTCTTGGTGGTGGCGATCGGGAGCTGCTTGGCCTCGCAGAAGGCGATCGCCTTGTCCCGGGTCATCGCGTAGTCGCGGACCGGGGCGATGCACTTCAGGTCGGGGGCGAGGGCGACGATGCCGGCCTCGAAGCGGACCTGGTCGTTGCCCTTGCCGGTGCAGCCGTGGGCGACCGTGGTGGCGCCGTGCTTCTTGGCGGCGGCGACCAGGTGCTTGACGATGGTCGGCCGGGACAGGGCGGAGACCAGCGGGTAGCGGTCCATGTACAGGGCGTTGGCCTTGATCGCCGGGAGGCAGTACTCGTCGGCGAACTCGTCCTTGGCGTCCGCGACCTCGGCCTCGACGGCACCGCACGCGAGGGCGCGCTTGCGGATGACGTCCAGGTCCTCGCCGCCCTGGCCGACGTCGACCGCAACGGCGATGACCTCGGCGCCCGTCTCCTCGGCGATCCAGCCGATGGCGACGGAGGTGTCCAGACCGCCCGAGTAGGCGAGTACGACGCGCTCGGTCACGGGAATCTCCTCACAGTGCATTCGCTGATATGCATGAGTATGCAGGGCTCTGCATGATTCGTCAATCAGCCTCGGGTGTGACAAATACTTAGACAGGCGAACGATTTTCGGCGATACTCGACGGACATGGGAAAGACCTACGAGCGCATAGACGGCAGACTGCGCGTCTTCATCGAGGAACAGCCGCTCTTCTTCACCGCGACCGCTCCGCTCTCCGGCGACGGCACGGTCAACCTCTCCCCCAAGGGGCTCAAGGGCTCCTTCGCGGTGCTGGACGAACGCACCGTGGCCTACCTGGACTTCGCCGGGTCCACCGCCGAGACCATCGCCCATCTGCGGGAGAACGGACGGATCACGCTGATGTGGTGCGCCTTCCAGGGCCCGCCCAACATCGTGCGGGTGCACGGCCGGGGCGAGCCCGTCTTCCGTGACGACCCGCGCTTCGCGGACCTCCTCGCCCGCTTCCCGGACATCGACCACACCGTGCACGGACTGCGCGCCGTCATCGTGGTGCACGCCGAGGTGATCCGCGACTCCTGCGGCTACGCCGTCCCCTTCATGGCGTACGAGGAGGACCGCGATCTGCACGCGAGGCGCTTCGCCCGCGAGGACGACTCCTCGCTGAGCGCGTACTTCACCAAGAAGGAGCACATCGCGACCAGCCTGGACGGACTGCCCGGGCTGCCGCTGCCGCTGCCGCCCTCTAGCGTCTGAGCCATGCGCCCCGGTGTGGTCCTCGCCCTCGTGTCCGTCTCCTGTCTCGCCCTGCTCGGCGCCGCCCCGGGCCGGGACCCGGCACCGCTGCCGGCCCGGATGGCGGACACCGGCGGCGGCTCCCAGCTGATCGTCGCCCAGGCCCCGGACACCGGGGCCACCGAGGGCACGGTCGGCTGGTGGGACCTCCAGGACGGCCGGTGGGTCCAGGCCGGATCCGCGCCGGCCCGCTTCGGCGCGGGCGGCCTGGTCGAGGGCACCACCCGGGAGCAGGGCACCGAGACGACCCCGACCGGCCTGTACGACCTCCCGTTCGGCTTCGGGACCGAGCCGGCGCCGGCCGGGACGAGCGTCGAGTACCGGGCGGTGCAGGACGGTTCCTGGTGGTGCCAGGACAACGACTCCCGCTCCTACAACCGCTGGGTGGACCCGCTGCCCGCCGACTGCCGCGCCACCGAGTCCGAGCACCTGGCCGACTACCGGGAGCAGTACGCGCACGCCCTGGTCATCGGCTTCAACTACGACCGGCCCGTGCGCGGACGCGGCGCCGGGATCTTCCTGCACGTCAACGGGCGCGGGGCGACGTCCGGTTGTGTCTCGGTGCCCAAGGACGCGATGGAGCGGATCCTGCGCTGGGCGGTACCGGACCGCGGGCCGCACATCGCGGTGGGGACCGAGGACGGGGCCACCGCCGTCACCCGCTACTGACACACCCCCGGGCGCGCCGCTGAACACCCGGCGCGCCCGGCACGTATCCGTGGGCCGAGGGCCGAGTCCCACGGAGGAACCGTGATCCTGCGAGGTCAGGTTCATGATCGTGTTGTAGACGAGGCAGGCGACCGAAAAGGT
>NZ_JACBWZ010001220.1 GCF_013870595.1 Streptomyces sp. WELS2
GCCTGGCGCCCACCGCCGGCGACCCGGACTCGCCGACGTACGCCCTGACCGTGTGCGACCCCACCGGCGCCCCGGTGGTCTCGGCCGACGCGCTCACCCTGCGACCGCTGTCCGCGCAGGCGCTGCGTGCCGCCGGCTCCGGGACCCGGGACGGACTGTTCCGGGTGGAGTGGACGCCGCTTCCGCAGGAGCCGGCGCACCCCGCGGGGGACTCGCTCGCCGTGATCGGCGGGTCCGCCACGGCACCGTACGGCGCCGCGGTCGCGTACGACGACCTGCCCGCCCTCGTCCGCGCGGTGGACGCCGGGGCCGGGGTCCCGCCGTACGTGCTGCTGCCGGTGGCGGAGCACCCGCGGGCGGCGGTTCCCGACGCGGTACGGGAGGTCGCGGAGGATTTCCTGACGGGCCTTCAGGTGTGGCTGGCCGACGACCGGTTCGCCGCGTCACGGCTCGTGGTGATCACCCGGGGTGCCACCCGGGGGACGAACCTGGCCCACGCCCCGGTCTGGGGCCTGGTGCGCTCCGCGCAGACGGAGAACCCGGACCGGCTCGTCCTGATCGACACCGAGGAGGACGCGGACCTGACGGCGCTGCCGGCCGCACTCGCCACCGGAGAGCCGCAACTGGCCCTTCGGGACGGCACGTTGCTCGCCCCCCGCTGGGCCCGCGCGACGACGGACGGCACCGCGCCCGAGTGGGGCGACGGCACCGTGCTGATCACCGGCGCGACCGGTGCCCTGGGCACGGTCCTGGCCGAGCACCTGGTGCGTGAGCACGGGGTACGGCACCTGCTCCTGGTCAGCCGCCGGGGCCCCGACGCCCCCGGCGCCGAGGAGCTGCGCAGCCGGCTCACCGGGCTCGGCGCCACCGTCACCCTGACCGCCTGCGACACCACCGACCGCGACCGGCTCGCCCGTCTGCTCGACGGCATCCCCGCCGACCACCCCCTCACCGCCGTCGTGCACACCGCCGGCACCCTCGACGACGGCCTGCTCACCGACCTCACCCCCGACCGACTCCACAGCGTCCTGCGGCCCAAGACCGACGCCGCCTGGCACCTGCACGACCTCACCCGCGACCACCCCCTGACCGCCTTCGTCCTGTACTCCTCCGTCGCCGGCCTGCTCGGCACGGCGGGCCAGGCCAACTACGCCGCCGGGAACACCTTCCTGGACGCGCTGGCCGCCCACCGCGGGGCCCAGGGCCTGCCCGCCGTCTCCCTCGCCTGGGGCCTGTGGGCCGAGAGCAGCGAGCTGAGCGGGCACCTCTCCGAGGCCGACGTGCGGCGGCTGGCCCGCTCGGGCCTGCGCCCGCTGGCCACCGACGACGCGCTCGACCTGTTCGACGCGGCGCTGGGCAGCGGTGAGAGCGTCCTCGCGGTCACCCGGCTGGACACCGCGGCGCTGCGCGCCTCC
>NZ_JACBWZ010001221.1 GCF_013870595.1 Streptomyces sp. WELS2
TGGCGCCCTCGCGCGCGGCGCGTTCGTGCTGGCCGCAGCGCTCGCCCTGCTGACCCCGCTGGCCGGTGTGGCACCCGCCGCACCACGGACGGCGGCCGTCGCCGACGTGGACGTCCGGGTCAACGCCCAGGCGGCCCTGGGCCGGCTGTCCGACACCGCCCGGGGGGTCAACACCGCCATCTGGGACTCGCACATGAACGACCCGGAGGTCACCCGCCTGATGAAGGCGGCCGATGTCGGGATGATGCGCTACCCCGGGGGCTCCTACGGCGACATCTACCACTGGGAGACGCACACGGCGCCCGGCGGGTACGTCGCCCCCGGCACCGGCTTCGACGCCTTCATGGGCACCGTCCGCGCCACCGGCGCGCAGCCCATCCTGATCGCCAACTACGGCTCGGGGACGCCCGAGGAGGCGGCCGGCTGGGTCAGGTACGCGAACATCACCAAGAACTACGGCGCGAAGTACTGGGAGATCGGCAACGAGATCTACGGCAACGGCCATTACGGCAGCGGCTGGGAGCACGACGACCACGCCGACAAGAGCCCCCGGGAGTACGCCCGTCAGGTCCGCGCGTACGCGGCGGCCATGAAGGCCGTCGACCCGACGGTCAAGATCGGCGCGGTCCTCACCGCGCCGGGCGAGTGGCCGGACGGAATCATCGGGGAGGGCGATCCCGGCGACTGGAACAACACCGTGCTCTCCGAGGTCACCGACGTCGTCGACTTCGTGAGTGTCCACTGGTACGCGGGCGGGTCCGACGCCACCGCCCAGGGCGCCATGGCCCGGCTCGCCCGGCTGCCCGGTGAACTGCGGGAGGTGCGCGCCCAGCTCGACCGGTACGCGGGCGCGGACTCACCGCGCATCGGCATCGCCCTCACCGAGATCAACACCAGCACCGGCGGTGCCCCGCTCACCGCCCGGCCCAATGGCCTGTTCGCCGCCGACGCCTTCATGACGGCGCTGGAGAACGGCGTGTTCAACGTCGACTGGTGGGACACCCACAACGGCGCCGGCCCGATCACCACCGTCGACGGCGAGACCGACTACGGCGACATGGGGATGCTCTCCAGCGGCGCCTGCACCGGCGACGTGTGCGAGCCGGCGCCGAACACGCCGTTCCACCCGTACTACGGCATGAAAATGACCAGCGAACTGGGCACCGCGGGCGACACCATGGTCGCCGCCCAGTCCTCCGCCCGGGACGTCTCGGCACACGCCGTGCTCCGCCGCGACGGCCGCCTGAGCGTCATGCTCGTCAACAAGGACCCGGACGCCGCGCACACCGTGGACCTGGACTACGCGGGCTTCACCCCGTCCGCCGGCGCGCCCGTGGTCCACCGCTACGCGCGCGGTGACAGCGACATCACCGAGGCCGGCGACGGGGCGGCGACCGCGTCCCAGGTCAC
>NZ_JACBWZ010001222.1 GCF_013870595.1 Streptomyces sp. WELS2
GCACCGGGCGGGGACGCGCGTCGAGGGCGGCGGCCGGGGCGCTCTTGCCGGGCAGCGCCACGCCGTAGAACCACTGCCGTACGAACTCCACCTCGGCGACGATCTGCGCGTCGGCGGGCGACTGGACGCGCACGAGCGTGGCGACGGCCCTGGCCGCCAGCTCGGTGTCGCCCCGCCACAGCAGATAGCGCAGCACGGTGGCGGTGTCCCGCATGCTCAGCTCGCCGTCCAGTGCGGCCTCGCGCAGCGGCTCCAGATGGGGGCCGGCCGCCGCCGGGTTGGTACGCCACTGGGCGCGGGCCAGGGCCACCGACAGGGCGTGGCCTTCGCGCTGGTCGGCGCAGACGCGCAGGACCAGGCCGAGGTAGGCGGTGCAGCGCTCCACGTCGTCGGTGGCCAGCGCCTGTTCGGCGGCGGCGCGCAGCACTTTCGCGCCCCAGTCCGCCGGTACGAGGTCCGCGGCGTGCAGATGCCGTGCCACCTCGACGGCGGGGGCGCCGGAACGATACAGCAGATGGGCGATCCGGCCGTGCAGCTCGGTGCGGGCGGCGGTGTCCATGTCCTCCAGCACGGCCGCGGCGGCGGTGGGGTGCCGGAAGGCGTGCCCGTCCAGCAGGCCCGAGGAGTTCGCGGCCTGGCCCGGCGTCCACTCCGAGTTGAAGAAGTTGTGGTTGGCGCCGATCACGTACACGGCGCTGTGCAGCGCGCTGCCGTTGCCGACCGCACGCGTGCCGTCGACGTACACCTCGCCCTGGAGGTCGGAGACGTCGCCGTCGCAGCCCGGCAGGATGGTCACCGACGGCACGTCCGGCACCGGGTTCTGCCCGAAGACGGTCGGGCCGATGAGGACGGTGCCCCGGACGGTCCAGCGCACCCGCCCGTGGTAGCCGTCCTGGTCGGCGGGCGGCGGGGCCAGGCTGTCCAGCGCGGCCCGGTTGACGCCCTCGCCGCCCCGGGAGTGCCCGACCAGCAGCACCTTCGACAGATCGGCGCGGGGTGCCTCACGGACCGCCCGCGGTGCCGTCCGGGGGTGTTCGGCCCAGTCGGCCCACCGGGCCAGGTGCTGCCGCACCAGCGAGGACCGGGCCTGCGCGCCGCCGTCCTCGGCCGCGAAGTCCTGTCCGTTGATGCCGTTCGCGGCGATGGACACGGTCACATAGCCCTGGGAGGCGAGCAGTTCCTGGTCGCGCAGATAACCGCGGTAGCTCGGTATCGGCTTGGTGCCCGCCTTGCAGGGCCAGTCGCCGCCGACGTCCTCGCGGCCCTTGTAGCAGGTGGCGTGACGGCCGTGCAGGAACAGTGCGAGGGGCCGCTTGCCGGAGGCGCCCACCGGCGCGACGACCACCGCGCGCATCTCCACCGGCTGCGGGAAGCCGGGCAGCCGCACCGGGTTCAGCGCGTACTCGCCG
>NZ_JACBWZ010001223.1 GCF_013870595.1 Streptomyces sp. WELS2
GCGGTGCCCCGCCGTCCGCCGCGGACGTGTGCGGGCCGCCGTCCTCCGCCGGCCGGCCGGCACCACGGCCCGCGGCCGCGCCCGCCGCCACGCTCATCGGCTCCGTCCAGCGCGCCATGCGCCTGCTGGAGACCGTCGCCTCGCACGCCTACGGCGCCCCCGCCAAACAACTCGCCCGCGAGACCGGGCTCGCCCTGCCCACCGCCTACCACCTGCTGCGCACCCTGGTGCACGAGGGCTATCTGCACCGGGACAAGGGGCTGTTCTTCCTCGGTGAGGCCGCGGAACGCCTGGCCCGCGGCGGAGCACAGCAGAAACGTCGCAGCATGGTGGCGGACACGCTCGCTCACTGGCGCGATTCCATCGGTGTGCCGGTCTACTACGCCATGTACCGGGACGGCGAGATCGAGGTCATGTGCGTCGCCGCCTCCCGGCAGGCGCCGGCGGTCGAGGAATGGGCGGACTTCCGCGAGACCGGCTACGCCCATGCCATCGGTCAGTGTCTGCTCTCCCAGCTGGACGAGGAGGCGCGGCGCGACCACCTCGCGCGCTATCCCGTGCGGCCCGTCACGCCGTACACCGTGCGGGACGAGGACGCGCTGCTGCGGCGGTTGGCCCGGACCCGCCGGATGGAACCGACGGTGGAGCGCCAGGAGTACGCCGTCGGGACGGTCTGCGCGGCGGTCCCCATCACGGTCGGCGCCACCGCGGCCACGATGGCCATCTCGCTCCCCGCCCACCAGGCCGACCGGCTGCTGCCCGCCGCCCACCGGCTGCAGACGGAGATCGGGCGGCACCTGGGGTCGCTCACGCTCTCTATCAGTATCTGAAAACTCACTCCTTGTAATTCATCGTGTACGTTCAGCAAGATTTGAGCACGGTCAGAGGGATCGATCCCGGCCAGTCGACGTCATATGACGGGGTAGTCAATGCGCGAGTCCGTACAGGCAGAAGTCATGATGAGCTTTCTCGTGTCGGAGGAGCTCTCCTTCCGCATCCCGGTGGAGTTGCGCTACGAGACCAGTGATCCCTATGCCGTGCGGCTCACCTTTCATCTGCCCGGCGACGCGCCGGTGACCTGGGCCTTCGGGCGCGAGCTGCTGGTCGACGGGGTCGGCCGCCCGTGCGGGGAGGGAGACGTGCGCATCGCCCCTGTCGATTCCGAGGTGCTGGGCGAGGTGCTGATCCGTCTTCAGGTCGGCGGCGACCACGCCCTCTTCCGCTCGTCGGCGCCGCCGCTCGTGGCCTTCCTCGACCGCACGGACAAGCTGGTGCCGCTCGGTCAGGAGGGTGCACTGGCCGATTTCGACGCGCATCTGGACGAGGCCCTGGACCGCATCCTGGCCGAGGAGCAGAGCGCCGGCTGAAGCGTTACGGCGAGGGGGCGCGCCGCCGGTGACGCGCGGCG
>NZ_JACBWZ010001224.1 GCF_013870595.1 Streptomyces sp. WELS2
CGGTCTGGCCGTCGAGCAGGCGCGTGGGCGGGGGCGGGGTCATGGGCGGCGGGACTCCGTGGTCGGGAACGCGGGCCGGGTCGTGAACGCGAGTCGGGTCATGGGCGGCACAGTTCCCTGATCAGGTCCGCCTCGGCCGGGTAACGCGCCGTGAGGTCGGCCGGGTCCCCGTGTTCGTAGTCCGCGTAGGTGAATCCGGGGGCCATCGTGCAGCCGAAGAACGTCCACGCGCCGCCCGCCACCACCCGCGCGCCCATCCAGGTGTGGGCCGGCACGGTCAGCTGGAGGTGCCGGCCGAAGCCGGGGCCCGGGCCGAGGACGGGGCTGTCGGTGGTGCCGTCGGGGGCGAGGAGCAGCAGTTGGAGCGGGTCGCCGAGGTAGAAGTGCCAGACCTCGTCGAAGGGCAGCCGGTGCAGCGCGGAGTAGTCGTCGGCGGTGAGCAGGACCACGATGGCCGACCCCTCGGGGCGGCCGTCCGGGCGCTCGGGCCCGGCCCAGGTGCGCCGGAACAGGCCGCCTTCGCGGGGGAGGGGTTCGAGGCCGTAGCGGGCGGTCAGCTCTTCGGGCGTCGTCACCCGGGGAAGGCTACCGCCCGCTCCAGGAAGGCCAGTTGGGCGTGCTTCTCGGGCAGGTACACCTCGGGCAGGTCGACCTCGGGCAGGACGACGGCCGGGCCGCGGGTGAAGCCCTGGCGTTCGAAGCGGGCGATCGCCTTGGTGTTGCGCACGTCGGGGTCGATGACGATCCGCGGCCGGTCCAGGACCCGCAGCACGTACGTCGTCATCGCCTTCACCAGTGCGGACGTCCAGCCGGGGCGCGGGCCGCCGGGGCCGGCGGGGGCGAGGAGGAGGTGGATGCCGAGGTCGCCGGGGCGGACGTCGTAGCACTCGCCGACCCGGTCGGCGGACGGCTCGTAGGTCTGGAGGAGCGCGGCCGGTTCGCCGTCCTTGGTGACCAGGTGGGCGTGGTGGGTGCCGAGGGTGGCCATGTGGGCGTATATCCCGGCGACCTGGTCACTGCCGAGGCCGTTCATGCCCCAGAACACGGCGCGTTCGTCGCTCACCCAGGAGTGGATCAGCTCCGCGTCGCCCTCCGGGTCGACGGGGCGGATGCGGACGGTGCCGAAGCCGTCGATGTGCTGGACGTGCAGGTCGGTCATCGGGTTCCTCGGGGTGTCGGGGAGGGTTCGCTCGGGGGTGAGCCGGGCCCAGTCGGTGACCACCGGGGCGAGTTCGCCCTCGAGCCACAGCGGGAGCTGGTCGTGGTGGTGGGGGCTGCCGGGGACGCCGTCGGCGCCGAACGGCACCACCCAGCGGCTGCCCTCCCGGTCGGCCAGGTCCCAGACGTAGCGGGCGGCCGGGCTGAACGAGGCCACCCCGTTCGACAACATCGACAAGGCGCCCGAGGA
>NZ_JACBWZ010001225.1 GCF_013870595.1 Streptomyces sp. WELS2
TCGCCTCACGTCCCGGTCGCCACCATGACGACGAGGACGGTCAGCAGCAGACCGACGTAGGCGACGGAGTGGACGCGGTCCGGGACCCGGCCGGTGACCCGTCGCAGCAGGGCGATGGTGGGGAGCGAACCGAGGAGCAGGGCGGCGCCCGCCGCGAGGTCGACGTAGCCGAGCCGGCCGGACGCCGTGGGCGCGGTGGGGGCGAGGGCGTAGACGAGGGTGCCGGCCACCGCGACGGGGACGCTGAGCGGGTTGGCCATGGCGGTGGCCTCGGCCATGGGCAGGCCCCTGCGCCGCAGCAGCGGCACCGTCATGACGCTGCCGCCCACCCCGAGCGCGGCGGCGACCAGGCCGATGCCGGTGCCGCCGAGGGTGGTGGTGGCCCGGCCCAAAGGCCTCGGACACGTCTGGTGCGCCACCGACAGGAAGCCCTTGCGCAGCAGGCTGTCGCAGATCGTCACCAGCAGATAGCCGGCGAAGAGCAGGCGCAGCGCCGTACCGCCGAGGAAGGTGGCCGCGAAGGACCCGGCGGCGGCACCGGCCGTGATGAACCCCGCCAGCGGCCAGACGTAGGCACGGCGCAGCCGGCCCTGGCGCCACTGGGCCAGGGCCGCGGCCGCCGCGTTGACGACCATGACCGCCGTCGAGGTGGCGACCGCGACATGCATGGCGTCGGCGCCCGGCCGGGCCGTGGCGGTCAGGACGCCGTAGACGACGGGGACCGTGATGAAGCCGCCGCCGAAGCCGAAGAGCACGGTCGTCACGCCGGTCAGGCAGCCGAAGAACAGGAGGGTGGGGAGCGAGGTCGGCACGGAAAGGACGCTACGGAGACGCACGGTGGCGGGCAATCGACAAGTCGCCGTCTTCTTACGAGCAGCGGACAGGCCGGGCGGTACGCTCGCGGTATGCGCAACCTCCCGGTCGCGGAGGTGGACGGCCTGGACCGTGACGTGCTCGCCATCGGCACGGACTACCCCCACGACCACCTCCTCGCCTGGCACGAACACCGCCGCGCCCAGGTGCTGTACGCGGCCACCGGTGTCATGCAGGTCGAGACGGCGGACGGCGGCTGGACGGTGCCCACCGCCCGCGCGGTGCTGATCCCGCCCGGGACCCGGCACCAGGTCACGATGACGGGGGTGAGCACCCGCAGCCTCTACATCGAGCCGGCCGCCGTGCCGTGGTTCCCCGTCCGCTGCCGGGCCGTCGACGTCTCGCCCCTGCTGCGGGCGCTGATCCTGGCGGCCGTCGAGATGGAGCCGCGCTACGCCCGGCACGGCCGCGACGCCGCGGTGGCCGCCCTGCTCCTGCACGAGCTGAGGAACCTCGCCCCGCTGCCCCTCGACGTGACGCTGCCCAACTCGCCGGCGACTTCCACGGCGAGGGCGCTCTGGCAGTTGAGGACCCG
>NZ_JACBWZ010001226.1 GCF_013870595.1 Streptomyces sp. WELS2
GTCGGCCACCGCACCGGCGCCGGCCCGCTCGGCTATCTGGACGTCCAGGCCGGATGGCGCAACGGCTTCGACGGCGGCTACGCCTTCGCCCGCTTCGTGGCCGGCCGGTTCACGTCCTTCCCGTCCGCCCTCGCCGGCCTCGGTCTGACCGTCGGCGTGGCCCTGCTGATCTGGCTGTACGTCACCTGTGTGCGCGAGCGTCAGCCGGCCGCGCCGCTGGTGTACACGGGTATCGTCCTCGCCCTCGCCCTGTGCGCGTCGAGCTACTTCGGTTCCAAGCCACGGCTGCTGATGCCCGCCTTCCCCCTGCTGCTGCCGCTCGCCCGCGCCCTGGCCCGCCGGCGCCCCCCGGTCGCGGCCCTGGTCACGGCCGCTCTGGCGGGCGCGGCGGCGGCCTACGGGGCGTTCTGGCTGAACGGCTCCGGGCCGCCGTGATCGACTCCTTCCGCCCGATGACGCCCGGGAGAATTCCACGCCAGGACGGGGTTAACGCATTCATAAGGGCCATATAAACAACACCCGGCGTGATCAAAGGAATTGGCCCGATCGGTCTCATCGGATTGCGGAATCGCGGGAATTCTGGCCGCCCTTGAGAGGTTTCCCACATCACATCGTCATCACAAAGCCGCAGTTTCGACCGGGAACACCGCTCACTCGCTGTAACGTCGATTGGGTGCGTACCGAACGAAACCTCACCCGGCGTCTGGACCGGGTGTTCGCCAGACTGGACCGGGAGCCGGAACGACCGGCCCACATCGATATGCCGCGGATGAGCCGGCACCGGGTCGTGCTGTTCTCCGCGACCCTGGCCTTCTACCTGGCGATCGTGTGGGCCGTCGTGACCACCTCCTGGCTCGTCCGGCTGGACTGGCAGGTCATGTTCTTCCGGCCGTACCAGCAGTGGCCGCAGATCCACGCGTTCCTCGACTACTACGTGGTGCTGGGCCAGCGCGGCCCCACCGCCGTGATGGTCGCGGCCTGGCTCGGCTGGCGCTCCTGGCGGCAGCACACCCTGCGTCCGCTGCTCACCCTCGCCACCTCGCTGCTGCTGCTGAACGCCACCGTCGGCGCCGCCAAGATCGGCATGGGACGGCTCGGCCCGCACTACGCCACCACGATCGGCGCGAACGAGATGGGCCTGGGCGGCGATATATTCCCCAGCGGCCACACCGCCAACGCGGTCGTCACCTGGGGCATCCTGGCCTATCTGGCCTCCACCCCGACCGCGCGCCGCTGGCTGTCGGCCCTCTCCGCGGTCACCTCGCTCGGCGTCGGCCTCACCACCGTCTACCTCGGTACGCACTGGCTGAGCGACGTGCTGCTGGGCTGGGCCGCCGGCCTGCTGATCCTGCTCGCCCTGCCCTGGTTCGAGCCGCTGATCGCCAAGGCCGAACTGTGGCT
>NZ_JACBWZ010001227.1 GCF_013870595.1 Streptomyces sp. WELS2
GGCGACGACCAGCGGCGGGGACGCCAGGTAGTTCATCTTGACGTCGGGGTTGGGGGTGTGGGCGGAGGAGCCCCGGGTGCGGGGGACCGGCGCTCGGTGCGGGGCTGCGTGCGCATGGGCGGTCCGTCGGCTCTCTCGGGGCGGTGGGCGTGCGGAGCAGTATTTATATATGCGGAGAGCTTTGCAAGACGTATGAAAACATTCATGTGCCTTATGCGGTGAATCGTCCCCGTCCCGCAGGACGATGACCGCAAGATCTTCACGATTGCCCGGCACGGGCGGCAGGAACGGCGGTCCGTCCACCGGCCGGTTCACAGGAGTTACCGGGGGCGGCCGGTTCGCAGGCCGGTCAGTCCCGGAGGAAGAACTGGTGCTGCTCCGACAGCTGCTCGTACTTCTCCAACCGGGCCTGGGTGCGCTCCGCGTCGGCGTCCGTCATGGCCTGGAGCAGCGCCGCCGCCAGCACACCGGGCGCCGCGTAGGAGTCGAACACCAGCCGCGAACCGGTGCCGGTGGCGAAGGTCACGTCGGCCTCGTCGGCCAGCGGCCCCAGCGCCAGGTCCGTCACCAGGGCGACCTTCAGGCCCGCGTCCCGCGCCACCCGGACGGCCTGCAGCGTCTCCTGGGAGTGCCGGGGCATCGCGAAGGCCAGCACCCAGTCGCCGCCCGCCTCCCGGGCCTGCAGCAGCGCGTCGTAGGCCACGCTGCCGCCGCGGGTCACCAGCCGTACGTCCGGGTGGATCCGGCGGGCCGCGTAACCGAAGTACTCGGCGAGGGACACCGAGATGCGCAGCCCCAGCACGGTCAGCGGGGTGGACCGGGACAGCTCGCGGCCGACCCGGATGACCCGGTCCGGGTCGGCGAAGTCGCGCCGCAGGTTCTCCAGGTTCGTGATCTCGGCGTCCACGGCCGCCTGGAGCTCATTGGCCCGGTCCTCCTCGCCGGCCCCGCCCGCGAGGCCGCTCAGCGCGATCGACTGGAGCCGCTCCCGCAGTGCCGGGTAGCCGCTGAAGCCGACGGCCGCGGCGAAGCGGGTCACGGAGGGCTGGCTGACCCCGACCCGGTCGGCCAGCTCGGTGATCGACAGGAAGGCGGCCTCGGTGAGGTGCTCGATCAGGTACTGGGCGATCCGCCGCTGCCCCGGCGACAGACGTGGCCCGTCGAACAGTTCCCGCAGCCGGGAGGTCGGGGCGGCCTCGGTCCCGGGGGCGGTCCGGCCCGTCGTGATCGCTGATGCCTGTGCGCGTGCCTGCTGCGGCGAGGGCACCGGTCGGCCTCCTTTGTCTGCCACGATCACTCAACATAGCTCACCGGCCCTCGTGACCAGGGCGTTGCGGCGGGGCCCTCGGAACGGGCGCGGGGACGGGGACGCGGACGGCGGGGCGGACGGGGGCGGGGCCC
>NZ_JACBWZ010001228.1 GCF_013870595.1 Streptomyces sp. WELS2
GCTCGCCACCGGAGGGGTCCTCGCAGCTCCCGTGCCAGCTCCGTGCCCACGGGCGCCGTGACCAGCACGTCCCGGCTCACGGCGCGGCCCCGCTGCGGGGGCGGACCGAGCGGGTCTACGACGGTCAGCCGGATCTGCATCGGCGTCAGCGGTCCCTTCTGCGCGGGCGCGCGCGGGCGCGGACTTCCCCCCACCCCACACGAGCACGTCGGCCGGCGGCCGCCGGAACCGTCCCGGCGGACTGCTGGAGGCATCCTCCCACCTGCCGTCGGCAACGCGCCCGGAACCCGATGACAAGTGATCTTGATTGGTCGGCTCTGCCCCCAAAAGTGCCGGACCCGGACCCCGCCGGCGATCAGTTGAGATCGGTCACGTCCGGCCCCGGGCAACCGGAGGACCGCGACCGGCGTCTTTCCGTCGAACCCCGTCCCGAACGCCCCGGGGATGCCCGGGAACGCGTGGGTGGTGCCCCGTAGCACGGCACTACAGTGGGGCGGAACACCGGGATACCGGGCCCCGGACACCGGGACCGGACGCACCGGCAAGCAAGCGACAGCAACCAGCAGGGAGCGCGTGACGTGCGGCCAGTCGGCAGCAAGTACCTGCTTGAGGAGCCGCTCGGACGCGGCGCCACAGGCACCGTCTGGCGTGCCCGCCAGCGTGAGACGGCGGGCGCCGAGGCCGCCGTGCCCGGGCAGCCGGGGGAAACGGTCGCGATCAAGGTCCTGAAGGAGGAGCTGGCGAGCGACCCGGACATCGTGATGCGCTTCCTGCGCGAGCGCTCCGTGCTGCTCCGGCTCACCCACCCGAACATCGTCCGGGTCCGCGACCTGGTCGTGGAGGGCGATCTGCTGGCCCTGGTCATGGACCTGGTCGACGGCCCCGACCTGCACCGCTACCTGCGGGAGAACGGCCCCCTCAGCCCGGTCGGCGCGGCCCTGCTGACCGCGCAGATCGCCGACGCCCTCGCCGCGAGCCACGCCGACGGCGTCGTCCACCGCGACCTGAAGCCCGCAAACGTGCTGCTCATGCAGCAGGGCGGCGAGATGCACCCGATGCTGACCGACTTCGGCATCGCCCGCCTCGCCGACTCCCCGGGCCTGACCCGCACCCACGAGTTCGTCGGCACCCCCGCCTACGTCGCCCCGGAGTCCGCCGAGGGCCGCCCGCAGACCTCCGCCGTGGACGTCTACGGCGCCGGCATCCTGCTGTACGAGCTGGTCACCGGTCGTCCGCCGTTCGCCGGGTCCACCGCCCTGGAGGTGCTGCACCAGCACCTGAGCGCCGAGCCGCGCCGCCCCTCCACCGTCCCCGACCCGCTGTGGACGGTCATAGAGCGCTGCCTGCGCAAGAACCCGGACGAGCGGCCCGGCGCCGAGAACCTCGCGCGGGCCCTG
>NZ_JACBWZ010001229.1 GCF_013870595.1 Streptomyces sp. WELS2
CGACGCTGGGCACGCCCGCCATGGCCGAGCCCCTTGCCGAGCAGCCGGTGCCAGGCCGGGTCGAACTCCACCTCGTCGATCCGGTGGCCGTACCGGTCGTGGCTGCGCAGCCGGGGCGGGTGCTCGTTCGCCCGCACCGCCCACTCCTGCACCTGCGCCGAACCCACGGCCCGGCCCAGCGCGGACAGCTCGGCGCGCACTTCGTCCAGGACGTCCGCGCCGGTGTACCGGTCGACGGCCTCGGCGAGGGCGCGGTCGGTGGTGAAGACGTCGTGGCCGACCAGCGGCGGCGGCTGGTTGGTCACGGTGTGGGTGGAGGTGCCTGCCATGATGGGGAACCTACCCGGGAAGGCCGCGGTGATGGCTTCCGGAGCGGCGGTGACGGCTTCCAGAGTGACACACGGCAGCCGCCCGGCGGGCCGGAACCGCCTCACCCCACCCCCTGGAACCGATCGCGGGCCCCGGAAGGTGAGGGCGGTCCCGTGCTGCGGATACCTTTGGGTCGTGCAGCCAGCAAGTGAAACCCCCGAGCGCCCGGCCGGCCGCTTCCACCGGGCCAGAGCTCTCTACCGGAACGTCTCCAAGCGCAGGACCGCCTGGCTGTTGCTCAAGGACACCGTCAACTCCTGCATGGAGTACCGCATCCTCGGCCTGGCGGCGGAGGCGGCGTTCTTCACGCTGCTGTCCGTGCCGCCGCTGCTGCTGAGCCTGATCGGTCTGCTCGGCTACGTCGACGACTGGACCGGCGCGGACACCATCCACAGCCTCGAGACCAACCTCCTCGACGCGTCGCGCACGGTGCTGTCCGACAAGGGCGTCAAGGAGATCGCCGAGCCGATCCTGCACGACGTGATGAAGGGCGGCCGGCCCGATGTCATCTCCATAGGCTTCCTGTTCGCCCTGTGGTCGGGATCGCGCGCGGTGAACGTCTTCATCGACACCATCACCGTCATGTACGGGCTCGACGGCGTCCGTGGCATCGTGAAAACGCGGATCATGGCGTTCCTGCTGTTCATCGTGGCGCTGCTGATCGGCTCGGTGGCGCTGCCGCTGATGGTGGCCGGGCCGGACGCGGTGGTCCGGATCGTGCCCTGGTCGGGGACGGTCGTCCAGGTCCTGTACTGGCCGGTCGTGATCGTCCTGTCCATCGCCTTCCTGACGACGCTGTACCACGTCTCGGTGCCGGTCCGCTCCCCGTGGATCGAGGACGTGCCCGGCGCGCTGGTCGCCCTCGCGATGTGGGTCCTGGGCAGCTTCCTGCTGCGCATCTACCTCATGTACACCATCGAGGGCGCCACGATCTACGGCTCCCTCGCCGCCGCGGTCGCGGTCCTGCTGTGGATCGGGGTGGGCGCCTTCGCCGTGCTCGTCGGCGCGGCCGTGAACGCGGCCATCG
>NZ_JACBWZ010000123.1 GCF_013870595.1 Streptomyces sp. WELS2
CGGACGTGGGCACCGGGCGCGCGAAAGGTCTGACCGCCGCCTTCCTGGACCGCGTCCCGGACGGCGGCTGGCTCGATCCGCGGACGACGGCCGCCCTGCTCGGCTGTTATGGCATCCCGCAGATCCCTTGGGAATGGGCCCGGGACGAGGACGAGACGGTCGCCGCGGCCGAACGGCTCGCCGGGCCGGACGGACGCGTCGTCGTCAAGGCCTACTGGCCCGGACTGCTGCACAAGAGCGAGCAGCACGCCCTGCACCTCGATCTCCAGGGCGCCGCCCGGGTCAGGGCCGCGCACCGTGATCTCGTCGCCCGGTTCGGCGACCGTATGACCGGGGTGGTCGTCCAGCCGCTCGCCGAACGGGGCATCGAGCTGCTCGCCGGTGTCGTCCAGGACGAGGTCTTCGGGCCGCTCGTGATGCTCGGTCTCGGCGGCACCGCCACCGAACTCCTGGCCGATCACGCGGCCCGGCTCGCCCCGCTCACCGACCTGGACGTGCACGACCTGCTCACCGTTCCGCGCTGCTCCCCCCTGCTGTTCGGCTACGCCGGGGGGCCGGCGGCGGATGTCGGCGCTGTCGAGCAGCTGTTGCACCGGCTGTCCCGGATGGCCACCGATCTGCCCGAACTGGCGGAGGCCGACCTCAATCCGGTCCTGGCCGGACCGCACGGTGTCACCACGCTCGACGCCCGTGTCCGCCTGGTGCCGCGCCGCCCCCACGACCCCTACTTGCGCAGGCTGCGCTGACCGGCGCACGGATGCCCGGAGCCGGCCGGTCCGAGTGTGGGCGCGGGCCCCGCGCACCGCGCGACAGGAGCCGAACGGCCCACGGTCGGGCCTCAGTGGCCCGTGGTGCCGGCTGCCGAAGAGGCGCACGCTGGGACCGGCAGTCCGAGAAGGGAGTCGGTGCGATGACCTCCGTGACCACCACGAGCACGGCGCTGGAGCCCGTGTACCGCGAGCGGCTGATGCGACTCGCCCGCGATGTCTCCTTCCCGCCCGGGACCCGCCTGTTCAAGGAAGGGCAGCGCGCCGACCGCTTCTGGATCGTGCGCGGCGGGACCGTCGCCCTCGATCTGCACGTGCCCGGCCGCCGTCCGGCCGTCATCGAGGCGCTCGGTCACGGTGCGCTGCTCGGCTGGTCCTGGCACTTCCCGCCCTACCTCTGGCATATGGGCGCCGCGGCGACGACCCCGGTGCGGGCCTGGGAGTTCGACGCCGAATCGGTGCGGGCGATGTGCGCCGAGGACCCCGCGTTCGGACGGGCCGTCGCGGTGTGGGTGGGAGGTGTGGCCGCCCAGCGGCTGCACGCCACCCGGGTGCGGCTGCTCGACCTGTACGCCCCCTATGGCAGCGGCGGCCAGTGGTGACCGCCCGACCGCTCCGTCCGGCCGAACGGCTTTGGGACGAACGCATGGAGAGCGGCCCGCGCCGGGTGGGTGACGTGATGACGCGTGCGGTCGTCGCGGTGGGCCGCGAGACCCTCTTCAAGGACATCGTCGAGCGCTTGCGGGAGCGGAAGATCAGTGCCCTTCCCGTGCTGGAGGGCGACGGGCGCGTCATCGGCGTGGTGTCCGAGGCCGATCTGCTGCTCGAAGAGGAGTTCCGGGACGGCGACCCGGACCCCTTCGCCCGGCTGCGACGGCTGCCCGACGCGGCCAAGGCCGGAGCGTTGTCCGCCGAGGAGCTGATGAGCACTCCGGCCGTCACCGTCCATGAGGACGCCACACTCGCGCAGGCGGCGCGGATCATGGCCGTGCGGCATGTCAAACGGCTGCCCGTGGTGAACGCCGAGGGCGTACTCGAAGGCGTGGTCAGCCGCAGTGATCTGCTGAAGGTCTTCCTCCGTACGGACAACGACCTGGCGGACGAGATCCGGCGGGACATCGTCGACGTGATGTTCCCGGCGCCGGTGGAGCCCGTGCACATCGTCGTCCGCGACGGCGTCGCGACCCTCACGGGACGCGTCACGGACGCCGCGCTGATTCCGCTCGCCGCGCATTTGGTGCAGGGGGTGGAAGGGGTCGTGGGCGTGGACTGCCGGCTCACCGCCGCCGAATCCGACGCCCGGTGACGCCGCCCCGGTGCGGCGGCCCCGCTTTGGGGCGGGCGGCCGCCGTCAGGCGTGCTTTGGGGCGGGCGGCCGCCGTCAGGCGGGTGCCGTCCGCCGCGCGTCCGGCAGGTCCGGGTCGGGATCCGGGTGGCGGGGCGGGCCGGTCAGGGAACAGCGCACGTCCACCACGCCGGGCATGGCTCGTGCGAGGCGGGCGGCAATCGGCACCAGAGCCGTGTCGGGCACTCGGCCGGCGAGGGTCACGACACCGTCGCGTACCCGCACCCGGACGGCGTCGGCGTGCGTACCGAAGAGCCCCGCGACCACCTCGCGCCGCACTTCTTCTGCGATGTCCGTGTCGTCCCGGAGGAAGACCTTCAGCAGGTCGGACCGGCTGACGATGCCCTCCAGGGTGCCGTCGGGGGCGACGACCGGCAGCCGCTTGATCCTCCGGTGGGCCATGATGCGCGCGGCACGGGCGAGGGTGGCTCCGGAGACCACGGTGACGGCGGGGACGCTCATCAGCTCGGCGGCGGTCAGCGCGTTCGCCTTGACGATGTCGGCGCTCTGCCCCACTCGGGCCTGCCCGCCCAGGTCGCCGCCGTACTCCTCTTTGAGCAGCAGGTCGGCCTCGGAGACGACGCCGACGACGCGTCCGTCGTCGTCCAGCACGGGGAGGGCGCTCACCCGCCACTCCTGCATGGTCCGCACGATGTCCTTGAAGGCGGCCCCTTCCCTCAGGGCCACGACCCTGCGGGTCATCACGTCGTTCACGAGGGCGGGAGAGCCGTTCATGGCGTCCTCCAGGGGCTGGGTGTCGTGCCGCGACACCTTCAGGGTGCGCCGGCGACGCCCTCCGGGACAGGGCCGAGTGGCCCGTTGCCCAGTCCCCGTGGTCCGTGCCGTCCGGCGCCCGGTACTGCCAGGGGCCGGCCCGTACGCCCGGCCGCCCGATCGCCTATGCGGAGGGAAGGGGCACCCGCCAGCGCAGGACGGTACCGCCGCCGTCGGGGCTGGACACATCGAAGTGTCCGCCGAGTTGTCCCGCTCGCTCGGCCATGTTGTGCAGGCCGCTGCGCCGGCCGTCGGGCGGGATGCCCACACCGTTGTCGGAGACGGTCAGGGAGACCTCGCGGCCGTCGGTCGCCAGGACGACTTGTGCGCGGTCGGCGTGGGCGTGCCGGGCCACGTTGGTGAGTGCTTCCGAGAGGACGGCCATGATCTGGTCGGCGATCTCGTGCGGCACGTTCGTGTCGACGAGGCCCTCCACCTGTACGCCGGGCGTGAACCCCAGCACCGGGGACTCCTCGCCGACCAGGCGCACGACCCGGGCCCGCAGACCGGTGCCGGCCGCTCCGGCACGCGTGCGCAGCCCGAAGATGGCGGAGCGGATGATCCTGATGGTCTCGTCCAGGTCGTCCACGGCCCGCGCCACCCGCTCGGACGCCTCGTGATGCTCGATGAAGCGGCCGGCGCTCTGCAGCGTCATACCGGTGGCGAAGAGCCGCTGGATGGCCAGGTCGTGCAGGTCCCGGGCGATCCGGTCGCGGTCCTGGAGCACGGCGATCCGCTCGGCGTCCGCACGCCGCTCGGCCAGCTCCATCGCGATGGCGGCCTGTGCGGCGAATCCGCCGAGCATGTCCGCCTCCTGCTCCGAGAAGACCGGCCGGCCGGCTTCACGGGCCACCAGTACCGCGCCCCGGACACCGCCTGCCCCGGTGCCGATCGGGACGGCCACGGCGGGGCCGAGCCCGTGGAAGCGCGCCGGTTCGGGCGAGATCCGCCGGTCCTGGTGCACATCGTCGCTCATGACCGGAGCGGCGGCGCGGAACGCAAGGCCCGTCAGCGTCCCCGACAAGGGCAGCACCAGTCCGCGGTGCACCCGCGCGTCCACGCCCACGGCGATCTCCACCGTGAGGCACTCCGTGTCCCGCACCGGGAGCGCGACCGCCGCCAGCGCCGATCCCATGATCTCGCGGGCTCGTTCCGCGATCAGTTTCAGGGCCTCGGCGCGGTCCTTGCCGGACATCAAGCAGTGGGTGATCTCGACGTTCGCCCGCAGCCACCGTTCCCGCAGCCGTGATTCCTCGTACAGGCGGGCGTTGTCGATCGCCACGCCGGCCGCCACGGCCAGCGTGGAGAGCACCACCTCGTCCTCCTCGTCGAACGGTGCTCCGTCACGCTTCTCGGAGAGATACAGGTTGCCGAAGACCTGGTCGCGTACCCGGATGGGAACGCCCAGGAAACTGTCCATCGGCGGGTGGTGGGGCGGGAAGCCGTACGAGGCGGGGTGCCGGGAGATTTTCTCCAGCCGCAGGGGCTCCGGACGGCGGATCACCTCGCCGAGGATCCCGTGGCCCTGCGGAAGCGGGCCGATCTCGGCGATCCGCTCCTGCGGCACCCCGACGGTGTGGAAGGCCGACAGGGTTCTGCCGCCGGGGGCTATCACCCCCAAAGCCGCGTACTCGACGTCGACAAGCGCGGCGGCGGCCTCCACGATGGAGTGCAGTACCTGCTCCAGATCCAGCTCCCGGCCGACGGACAGCACCGCCTCCAGCAGGCTGTGGACCCGGTCCCTGGTGCCGCGGGCCTCGTCGATGCGAGCCTGCAACTCCTCCAGCAGCTCGTCGAGCCGCAGCTCCGGCAGCCGTACACGGGGCTCTTCCGCGTTCGCCACGACGCTCCTCCATGTCCCCCCGTACGCGAGACCGGACAGTGGCGGTCTTCGCCCACGGTAACCACGCTCCGCCGCGAACGGCAGCCCGGCCGTCTCCGGGACGGCGGACCGGCGTTCCCACGGCGGGGTCTCGCACACCCGGGGCCGGTCGGCCCAGTCCTCGGGGCCGAGTGCACCTGCCCCGGCCGATGGCGCGGTACCAGGCTGGGAGGGTACGGAGACGGCACGGCCGAGGAGTGCTCATGGCCCGCTATGTGTACGACTTCCAGGACGGCGGCCGTGACCTGGCCGGCCTGCTCGGCGGCAAGGGCGCGAACCTCGCCGAGATGACCCGGCTGGGTCTGCCGGTACCACCGGGTTTCATCGTCACCACCGAGGCGTGCCGGACCTTCCTGGCCACCGGTGAGGAGCCGGAGGGCCTGTGGGCGGACGTGTCCGGACACCTCTCGCGGCTGGAGAGGACTGCCGGGCGGCGGCTCGGGCAGGCGGACGACCCGCTGCTGGTCTCGGTCCGCTCCGGGGCCCGGTTCTCCATGCCCGGCATGATGGAGACCGTCCTGGACATCGGCCTGAACGACGCGTCGGTGCACGGCCTCGCCAGGGTGTCGGGCGACGAGCGCTTCGCCTGGGACTCCTACCGTCGACTCGTACAGATGTACGGCACCACGGTGATGGGCGTGCCCCAGGGACGCTTCGACGAGGCCATGACGCGTCTGAAGGAGGCCCGCGGCGCCCCGGACGACCTCCATCTGGACGCCTCCGACCTGGCCCGGCTGGTGGAGACGTACCAGCGGCTGATCCTCGACGAGACCGGCCGGGACTTCCCCCGGTCCCCCGCCGCGCAGCTGCGCGCGGCGGTCCTCGCCGTCTTCCGGTCCTGGAACGCCGGGCGGGCCCGGCTGTACCGGCGGCGTGAGCACATCCCGGACGACCTGGGCACCGCCGTCACCGTCCAGCGGATGGTGTTCGGCAACCTGGGGCCGGACTCCGGCAGCGGTGTCGCCTTCACCCGTGACCCGGCCACCGGGCGCCCCGGCCTGTACGGCGACTACCTGCCGAACGCCCAGGGCGAGGACGTGGTGTCGGGTGCCCGGGACGCCGTGCCGCTGGCGGAGCTGGAGCGGCTGGACCCCGTCTCGTACCGGCGGCTGCGCGACCACGCGCAGACGTTGGAGCGGCATTACCGCGACCTGTGCGACATCGAGTTCACCATCGAACGCGGCACTCTGTGGATGCTGCAGACCCGGGTCGGCAAGCGCACCGCCGAAGCCGCCTTCGCCATCGCGGCCGAGCTGGTGCGGGAAGGACTCGTCAGTCCCGACGAGGGCCTGGCACGGGTGAGCGGCGACGGGCTGGTCCGGCTGATGTTCCCGCGCTTCGACGCCTCCGCCACGCGTGAGGCGCTCGCCCGGGGCGTGCCCGCCTCGCCCGGCGCCGCGGTGGGCGCGGTGGTCTTCGACTCCGCCGAGGCGGTGCGCCGCGCCGCGGGCGGTCAGGACGTGATACTCGTCCGCGAGGAGACGACACCCGACGACCTGCCCGGGATGGTGGCCGCCCGCGCCGTGCTGACCGGGCGCGGCGGCAAGACCAGCCACGCGGCCGTCGTCGCCCGCGGCATGGGAAAGGTCTGCGTGTGCGGGGCGCGGGACATCACCGTGGACGCGAGGGCACGGCGCTTCACCACCCGGGGCGGAGCCGTCGTCGAGGAGGGCACCGTCGTCTCGGTCGACGGGTCCGCCGGCGCCGTGTATCCCGGCTCGGTCCCGCTGGTGGAGTCGGCGACCATGCGCTATCTGAACCGTGGCGAGCAGGGCGACAGCACGGTGTCCGCGGTGGCTCGCGCCCTGGAGCACGCCGACTCGGTCCGGCGGCTGGAAGTCCGCGCCAACGCCGACACCCCCGAGGACGCGCGCCGGGCGCGACGGTTCGGAGCCCAGGGAATCGGGCTGTGCCGCACCGAGCACATGTTCCTCGGTGAACGGCGGAAGCTGGTCGAGGAGATGATCCTGGCGCGGACGGACGCCGAGCGCCGCCGGGCGCTGGCGGCCCTGCTGCCACTCCAGCGAAGGGACTTCACGGACATCCTGGAGGCGATGGACGGCCTGCCCGTCACCATCCGGCTGCTCGACCCGCCGCTGCACGAGTTCCTTCCCGACCGCACCGACCTCGCCGTCCGCGTCGCCACGGCCGAGGCCACGGGCCGGCGGCCGGACGCGCACGACGCCGAGCTGCTCGACGCGGTGAAGAGGACGCACGAGGAGAACCCGATGCTCGGGCTCCGCGGGGTGCGGCTCGGCCTGGTCGTTCCCGGCCTGGTCGCCATGCAGGTCCGGGCGGTCGCGGAGGCGGTCGCCGAGCGCACCCGCGCGGGCGGTTCGCCACGGGCGGAGGTCATGGTGCCGCTCGTCGGTGCCGTCGAGGAGCTGCGGCTCGCCCGCGCGGAGGTGGCGCGCGTCCTGGCCGAGGTGGCGGAGGAGACCGGGGTGACCGTCCGCTGCCCCGTCGGAACCATGATCGAACTGCCCAGGGCCGCGCTCACGGCCGGACGGATCGCGAAGGAGGCGGAGTTCTTCTCCTTCGGCACCAACGACCTCACCCAGACCACCTGGGGCTTCTCCCGTGACGACGTCGAGGCCGCGTTCTTCCCGGCGTACCTGGACAAGGGCGTCTTCGCCGCCTCACCGTTCGAGACGCTCGACCGCGACGGGGTGGGCAGGCTGGTCCGGATCGCCGTCGAGGAGGGGCGAGCGGCCCGCCCGGAACTGGAGACCGGGGTGTGCGGGGAGCACGGAGGCGATCCGGAGTCGATCCACTTCTTCCACGCCGTCGGCCTGGACTACGTCTCCTGCTCGCCCTTCCGGGTCCCGGTGGCGCGCCTCGAGGCCGGCCGGGCGGCGGTGACGGGCGTGGACCCCGGCGACAGCAGGTGAGACGTGATCCGCAGGGTGACGAGGTGCAGCCATGACCCACTCCCACGAGCCGTCGTACCGACGTGTCGACCTCGACCAGGACGAGGCACTGCGGTTGCTGGGCAGCGTGTCGCTGGGCAGGGTCGTCTTCACCCGGCAGGCGCTGCCCGCCGTCCGCCCGGTCAGGCACGTCCTGGACGACGGGGACGTCGTCGTCCTCGCCCACGACGCCGCGGCGCTCGCACCGCGGGGCCTGCGGTCCGGCGACGCGGGCGTCATCGTCGCGTACGAGGCGGATGCCATCGACCCCGACACCCACCTCGGCTGGAGCGTGGTCGTCACGGGGTACGCCCAGCTGGTGAGCGACCCGGCCGAACTCGTGCGCCTCCACGAGCTGTCGTGGTCCGAGGCCCCGGTGGAAGGCGGGGAGCAGGCGGTGCGCATCCATCCCGAGCTGGTCACCGGTGTGCTGGTGACGGAGTCGGGCGGCGCGGCGAGGGCCGCCCGCTGAGGTCCCGAGGGACCGAAGGCGGGTCCAGCGGGAAGGTGCGGGTCACCAGTCGTCCGGTCGTTCCGGCGCGTGCGACGGGGACGCGGGCCGGGCTCCGGCCCGGTACCGGGAGGCGCCCCGCACCGTCAGGCCGCGCGGTGTCCGGGAGTTCGCGCCCGGGCCGTCCGGCCCTCGTGCCGGGCCGGACGGCGCCGGGGGATCCCTTTTCACGGTCTCACGGGCCCCCATGGCTCCTCCCGGCCCGGGAACCGGGTCCGAGCGGCCCTGCGGCGAGGCTTCCCGGCCCCTGTGGACGCGCGCCGGCCCGAGTCACCGTCGTCATAGGCACCACGACGAGGAGGTGTTCCGCGATGGACCCCACGCGGCGGATGTGGCGGTGGCGGAGCAATCCGCTGCGGCGGCACGAGGACGTCGTCGAGGCCTGGGTCGTACTGGCCGTCTGGGTCATCGCCGTGGTCGGAGGCGCCCTCGCCGGGTTGGTGACGGCGCAGGCCGCCGAGCAGCGGTTCGCCCAGCAGCGCGCCCACAGGCACGCCGTCCGGGCGGTCCTGGTCACCGATGTGCCGTACGGCGCCGCGGCGAAGTGGTCGGCGGACGGCCGTACCCGGGGCCCGGTGCGCTGGACGGCTCCCGACGGCACCCCACGCACCGGTTGGACGCCGGTGGCCGGGGGTCTGAGGGCCGGAGACCGGGTCACGGTGTGGCAGGACGACCGGGGCCGCCTCGCGCCCTCCGCACCGCCGGGCCGGAGCGAGGGGCATGTGGAGGCCGCCCTCTTCGCCGGCGGGGCGGCCCTCGCCACCGCGGTCCCGGTCTTCGGCGCGGGCGCCGTCGCACGGGCACGGCTCGACCGGCGCCGCATGGCCCGGTGGGACCAGGAATGGGCACTGGTCGGGCCGCGGTGGGGCCCGAAGACGGGATGATCGGACGGGATGCGCCGGTCGCGGACCGAGGCGCCGCGCGCGGGCCCCTGCCGACGCTCCGCACCCGAGGTCATGCTCCCGTCAGGCCGTCACGGTGGCGACCGGCGAACCGGTGGCCGCCGCTCGTGGGCGGGCCCCGTACCCGGGCGGTGGTGCGCGGGCGCGATGCCCCGCACCTCCTCGGGTGCGCGCTCAGGCGGATTCCGGCACGACGGCCACCGGGCACCCCGCGTGGTGGAGCACCCCGTGGGCGACGCGGCCGAGCTGAAGTCCGAAGTGACCCTGGCGGCGCCGCGCGCCGACGACGAGCAGACCGGCGTCACGGGAGACGGCCAGCAGGGCGTCCCGGGCGAAGCCCTCGACCGTACGGCGCCGCACCCGCAGGCCCTCCGGAACGGTCGCCAGCGCCTCCTCCACCAGCTCCGCGGCCTCCGCCTCCTGGAGGTGGGCCGGCCGTCCGGCGATCAGCGGGTGTGCGCGCGGCTCGTGCAACGGCCGGCGCCAGGCCCGTACGGCCTCCAGTTCGGCTCCGCGCAGCAAAGCCTCCTCGGCGGCGAAGCGTACGGCGGCCGAGTCCGCCGGCTTCTCCCCCACGCCCAGGACGATCCGGCCGGCCGGCCCCGGGCGGACCTGGTTGTCGTGGCTGCCGCGCAATACGATCAGCGGGCAGTGCGCGTGCCCGGCCACCGTGACGCTCACGGAGCCGAGCAGGGCCTCGGTCACCCGGCCCCGGCCACGACACCCGAGGACCATCAGCGCGGCGCCGCAGCTCTCCCGGATCAGGCCGTATCCGGCTTCCTCGGGCAGGATGCCGGTGGTGACCTCCAGGTCCGGCCGCCGTCGGCGGGCGCGCGCCCCGGCGGTCTCGACGATGTCCTCGGCCATCGCTTCCTCCGAGGACTCGCCGAGCTCCTCGGCCACGGCCGCGCCTTCGTAGCGCTCCCAGAGCGAGGCGTACACCAGCCGGAGCGACGCCCCGCGCAGGACCGCCTCGTCGGCGGCCCACTGCACGGCTCTCAGGCTCGCCTCGGAGCCGTCGACACCGACGACGATCCGGTGCGGACCAGGGGTTCCGGGAGCCCGTGTGTCCGACGTCTTCATGGGCGTCTCCTCATGGACGGCACCTCAACCGTGCGCGACCACGGCGACCGGTGCGGCGGCATGGTGCAGGACGGAGTGGGTGACATGGCCGATGCGGGCGCCGAACGAGCCGGTGCGCACACGGCGGCCGACGACCACGAGACAGGCGTCGCGGGAAGCGCCGGCAAGGACCTGCGCGGCGCTGCCGGACCGGCTCGCCTCGATCACCTCGACGTCCGGGAACTTCTCCCGCCAGGGACGCAGTACCTTGCCGAGGAGCGAGGCCTGCCCGCGTGCGAGTTCATCGTGGAACTCGGCGTCCGTGGCGAAGCCGTGGAAGGAGCTCGGCGGCTCCGGCCAGACGTGCACCGCCCGCAGGACGGCCCTTCGCCGGGCCGCAGCGTCGAAGGCGAACTCCAGAACGGTGCCGTCCGGCTCGCCGGCGTCCAGGCCGAGCACGACCGGACGGAAGAGCGTCGCGGCGCAGGGCACTCCCGCCGGGTCCATCCGGTGCTCGTCGGCGGCCTGCTCGCCCGAGCGCACCAGCACCACCGGACGCTCGGCCCGGGCCACCACGGCCAGACTCACGGAACCGACCACGAACCCGTGAAGCGCGCCGAGGCCCCTCGAACCGAGCACCAGCAGCTCGGCGAACCCGGCCGCCTCGCAGAGGACGTCGGCCGCGGTCCCGGTGAGCTGCTCCGTGGTCACCTCGACACCCGGATGACGCAGCCGGATGCCGTCCGCGGACTCGTGGGTCAGCCGCCGGGCCCAGTGCCGGTAGGCGTCCAGGTCGAGCAAGGGAGTCCGGGCCGCGTAGGCCGGCGTCGGCTCCTGGACGTGCACGATCTTCAGCGGCAGACCGCGCAGCAGCGCTTCACGCGCCGCCCACTCGGCCGCGGCCCGGCTCTCGGGCGAGTCGTCGAGCCCTACGGTGACGGTGCGGGACATGGGCTCCACCTCCCGGCGGGTAGGTCCCGAGTCCAGCCTGTCGCCCCGGCCGCGCCCGGCTCAGGGGCCATACGGCCCGGCGGGGGGACCAACCGACCCTCTGTCCCACGGCCTCCGGGAGGGCCGACGGCCCGGGAATCCCGGCGGGAAGGCGGCACGGGCACCCGGGGCGGCCCCTGGGCCGGTCGGCCCTGGCGCGCTCCGCGCGGAAGGCCGATGATCGAGCCTGGGGCAATGGCAGCGGAGCGTCCGCGGAATGAGGTCGCCATGACCGAGACACGCACCTTCAGCGAGCGGGACCCCATCCGCGTGTTCCTGCTCGACGACCACGAGGTCGTACGGCGCGGCCTGACCGACCTCCTCGACGCGGAACCGGACATCTCGGTGGTGGGCGAGGCGGACACCGCGGAACACGCGCTCACCCGTGGTCCCGCCCTGCGCCCGCACGTCGCCGTGCTGGACGTCCGCCTGCCCGACGGCGACGGCATCACGGTCTGCCGGGAACTGCGCGACCGCGTGCCGCGCCTGGCCTGTCTCATGCTGACCTCCTTCGACGACGAGGAAGCCCTGCTGGACGCCATCATGGCCGGGGCGTCCGGCTATGTGCTGAAGCAGATCAAGGGCTCCGACCTGGTGTCGGCGGTACGGGCCGTCGCGGCGGGCCAGTCGATGCTGGACCCGGCGACGACCACCCGGCTCATGCGGTCCCTGCGGGCCGACCCGGCCGAGGTTCCCTCACTGCCCCCCGAGCTGGCCGGGCTCTCGGCCCGGGAACGCGACATCCTCGCCCTGATCGGCGACGGCCTCACCAACCGCGAGATCGGCGGGAAGCTGTACCTGTCGGAGAAGACCGTGAAGAACCACATCTCCCGGCTGCTGGCCAAACTGGGCGTGCAGCGCCGGGTCCAGGCGGCGGTGCTCGCCTCCCACCTGGAGCGGCACGAATCCCACGGCTCCGAAGGCACCCCCGGCTGACCGGCCGAGGGCGTGCTCAGACGTCACCGGGCGACGAACGCGACCGGGCAGCCGGGCAGCCGGGCAGCC
>NZ_JACBWZ010001230.1 GCF_013870595.1 Streptomyces sp. WELS2
GCGGCGCCCGCGGCCGGAGCGACGTCCGGATCCGACGCCGGTTTCAGGGACAGCAGCAGGACGACACCGGAGACGGTCGCGGCGGCGGCCAGCACGGTCCGCCGTACGGGGTGGTTCTTCCTCATCGCTCTCGCGGCTCCGCTCACATCTCGAACGACTCGTGGTGGATACGGCGGGCGGGAACCCCCGCCTCGCGCAGGGCCTCGTACACCGACCGGGCGAACCCGGGCGGACCGCACAGGAAGACGTCGTGCCGGTCGAGGTCCGGGATCCTCCGCCGCAGGCTGTGCGCGGAGATGTCCGGGCGCTCGCCGCCGGGGCTGTTCACCGCGTACATCAGCCGGGCGCCCCGCTCCTTCGCGATCGCCGCCAGTTCGTCCCACAGCGCCAGGTCCCGGGTGGTGCCGGCCCGGTACAGCAGGGTGAGGTCCCCGGCGGCCCCCGGCAGCGTCTCGAACAGGGCGCGCATCGGCGTGATGCCCACCCCGCCCGCGACCAGCAGCACCTTGCCCCGGCTGCGGCGCCGCGCGGTCAGGGCGCCGTACGGGCCCTCCGCCCACACCCGGGTGCCGGGCGCCAGCTGCCGCAGCCGGGCGCTGTGGTCGCCGTTCGCCTTCACCGTGATCCGCAGGGTGTCCGGGCGCGGCGCGGCCGACAGCGAGTACGGGTGCGAGCTGAAGCGCAGTCGCGGGGCGAGGAACCGCCAGCGGAAGAACTGGCCCGCCTCCGCGCCCATCCGGTGCAGCCGGTGCCCGCCGATCAGCACCGACACGATGCCGGGCGCCTCCTCGACGACCGCCGTCACGCGCAGCCGGTGCCGCAGGTTCAGCCGGACCGGGGTGAGGACGCGGTACCAGACCACCAGCGCGGTGACCGTGCCGTACAGGCCGTACCAGAAGGTCCCGGCGGCGGGCTCCACCGCGAAGTCGTTGCCGGTGGAGATCTGGTGCCAGAACGTCAGGAACACCGCCGCGTAGGTGAGCAGGTGGAGGTGGTACCAGGCGTCGTACGGCAGCCGGCGGCGGACCGGGCCGATCGACGTCAGCCCGATGACCACGAACAGACCCGTGCCGCCGGCGGCCTTGCCCAGGTCCGGGAGCCGGCCGACGGAGTCGGCGGTCTGCCGCACGATGTCCCCGAGCGACCCGCCGGCCTGACGCGTGTACCCCCACATGGTGAGGAAGACGTGCGCCACGACCAGGGACAGCGTGTACCGGCCCGTCATCGCGTGCCGGCGGGCCACCCGGTCGGAGCCGACCCGCCGCTCCAGCGCCGGTACGCGCGCCATCTGGAGCACGACGAGCGCCGTCAGATAGCCGGCCAGCAGGCCGGTGATCCGGCCCGCGCCCAGGATCCGGCCGGTGTCGTCGGCGATGGCGGGCGTGGTGTGCCACC
>NZ_JACBWZ010001231.1 GCF_013870595.1 Streptomyces sp. WELS2
ACGGTGCCCTGGCTGCGGGTGGCCGCGGCGTACGCCTGGCGGCTGATCCTTGTCGGGGCCGCCGTCTACGGGGTGTTCAGCGTCCTCGGCAGCTTCCAGCTGGTCGCCGTGGCGCTGTTCGTCGCGCTGGTGGTGACGTCCGTGCTGCGCCCGCCCACCGACCTGCTCGCCCGGTTCCTGCCCCGGCCGCTGTGCGTGGCCGTGACACTGGTGGGCAGTCTGGTGCTGCTGCTGGGTCTGTTCGCGCTGGTGGGCAGCGCGGTGGCGGACGAGTCGGGGCGGCTGGCGAACGAGTTCCGCGGCGGGGTGGACCGCATCGAGCAGTGGCTGCGCAGGCCGCCGTTCCGGCTGGGTCCGGGCGCGCTGTCCCGGCTGCAGCAGCAGGTGACGCATTACGTGACCACGCACCGGTCGGCGCTGATCGGCAGCGCGGTCGGCGAGCTGGGCCGGGTGGTGGAACTGGTCACCGGTGCCGCGCTGGCGCTGTTCGCGTCGGTGTTCTTCCTGCACTCCGGGGAGCGTCTGTGGGCCTGGGCGCGGGACCGGCTGCTGCCGAGCGGTGCCCGTGCGGTGTGGGACCGGGCGGGCGGGGCGGCCTGGCGGACCTTCGCGGGGTACACGCGCGGCATCATCATCGTGGCCGCCACCAACGCGGTGCTGGTGGGCGTGGTGCTGCTGGTGCTGAAGGTGCCGCTGGCGCTGCCGCTGACGCTGCTGGAGTTCTTCGCCGCGTTCGTGCCGCTGGTGGGTTCCCCGGTGGCACTCGGGGTGGCCACGGTGGTCGCCCTGGCCGGGCGAGGACCGCTGACGGCGGCGGGGGTGCTGGTGCTGATCGTGGTGATCGGCCAGCTGGAGGGGCATGTGCTGCACCCGGTTGTGATGAGCTGGGCGGTGCGGCTGCATCCGCTGGTCGTGGCCGTGTCGGTGATCTCGGGCAGCATCGTCGCGGGGGTGATCGGCGCGGTGGTGGCGGTGCCGCTGGTGTCGGTGGTGTGGGCGGTGCTCAACGCGCTGCGGGCGGGGCCCTCCGAACCGTCGGCCGGCTCGAACAAGCGATCAGGTGTTCCCTTGAACAGGTGATCGTCGCTCGTGTGACCACCGTGGCCGGTGTGCCGGGACGACACTCGTGATGTGCGAACGGACGGGCTGCAGACCGGAGTTCACACACGTCCCACTGGGAAACACCGCAAGGAGCAGCACGACATGAACCTTCTCACCGACATCCTCGCCGGCCTCGCCCACTTCCTCGGGTGGCTGATCTGACGCCGCGAGGCGTGTGAGGAAGGCGGCGCCGTCTCCCCGTCCCAGGGAGGCGGCGCCGCCGTCGTGTGCGCCGGTGTGGCATGGAAGGGCGCGGGAGGTGGCACCCGGGCCCGCGTGCGTGGGATACG
>NZ_JACBWZ010001232.1 GCF_013870595.1 Streptomyces sp. WELS2
GTCGGCGAGCGGGGTCACGGGCCGGTCGGGGTCGATGTAGCCGAGTTCGCGGTAGGCGGCCGTGGCGGGGCCGGTGAAGTCGACGAAGCCCTCGTCCCAGCCGGTGTCCGGGTCGGGCGCGTAGTGGTGGGGCACGCCGGGGGTGAGCCAGAGCAGCGCGGGCGCGGTGACGGTCGTGCGGCGGCCGTCGGCGCCCCGGTACCAGCCGCCGCCGGAGCTGATCACCACGGCCACGTGGTGGTCGAGGGTGCGCGGGCCGACCGTGGGCAGCGCGCCGTGCTGGAGGCCGACGCCGAGGCAGACCAGACCGAGGCGGTGGTGGGCGGGGCCGGGGCTGAAGAACCGCATCCAGGTCCGGTACATCGGCGCTCCTC
This sequence comes from Streptomyces sp. WELS2, assembly GCF_013870595.1. Lineage (GTDB taxonomy): Bacteria > Actinomycetota > Actinomycetes > Streptomycetales > Streptomycetaceae > Streptomyces. The sequence goes on from NZ_JACBWZ010001232.1 coordinate 375, forward strand.
CCGGCGGGCTGTGCGGCGCGGTTTTGTCCAAGCAGCGCCGATCTTCGTCCATGGCGCCGGGTGCCGGAAGGGGGCGAGGCTGGGGCGGACGCGGCGGGCCGGGGCGGGGAGGGCGCTTGAGCGGGTTCACGGTGGGGGAATCGGGGTTCCTGGCGGACGGGCGGCCGGTGCGGCTGCTGTCCGGGGCGCTGCACTACTTCCGGGTGCACGAGGCCCAGTGGGGGCACCGGCTGGCGATGCTGCGGGCGATGGGCCTGAACTGCGTGGAGACGTACGTCCCGTGGAATCTGCACGAGCCGCGCCCGGGAGTCTTCCGGGACGTGGAGGCGGTCGGCCGGTTCCTGGACGCGGTCGGCGCGGCGGGGATGCGGGCGATCGTGCGGCCGGGTCCGTACATCTGTGCCGAGTGGGAGAACGGCGGGCTCCCGGCGTGGCTGACGGGCGAGGTGGGCACGCGCGCGCGTACGCGTGACGCGCGCTACCTGGCCCGCGTCCGCTCCTGGTTCGCCCGGCTGCTGCGGGAGGTCGTGCCCCGCCAGAGCGACCGGGGCGGGCCGGTGGTCCTGGTCCAGGTGGAGAACGAGTACGGCAGCTACGGCAGCGACACCGGCTATCTGGAGGAGCTGGCCGGTGTGCTGCGGGCCGAGGGGGTCACCGCGGCGCTGTGCACCTCGGACGGTCCGGAGGACCACATGCTGAGCGGGGGTTCGCTGCCGGGGGTGCTGGCCACGGTGAATTTCGGCTCCCACGCGCGCGTGGCGTTCGGCACGCTGCGCCGGCACCGCCGGGAGGGCCCGCTGATGTGCATGGAGTTCTGGTGCGGCTGGTTCGACCACTGGGCCGGTGAGCACGCCGTACGGGATCCGGCCGAGGCCGCCGGGGCGCTGCGGGAGGTCCTGGAGTGCGGGGCGTCGGTGAACCTGTACCTGGCGCACGGCGGCACGAGTTTCGGGGGCTGGGCGGGCGCCAACCGGGGCGGCGCGCTGCACGAGGGCCCGCTGGAGCCGGACGTGACCT
>NZ_JACBWZ010001233.1 GCF_013870595.1 Streptomyces sp. WELS2
CAGCGCTGCCAGTCCCGGGGCCCGGGCGGCGGGACGGGCCCCGGGTTACCGCCGGCGCCCAGCAGCTCGTGCACGGCCGGGTCCGGTACGAGGGCCAGGGCCGGGTCGCCGTGCTCCGGCAGCCCGGCGTCCAGGTAGACGACGCGGGCCACCCGCTCCGGACGCAGGTCGGCCGCGCCCAGCACCGGGTGGATGGCGTAGTCGTGGCCGACCAGCACCACCCGCGGCACGTCGAGGGAGTCGATCAGCCGGACCACGTCCTGGACATGCGTCTCCAGGTCCGCCTCCGGCCGCATGTCCAGTGTCACCGGGTGAGCCCCGGCGCCCTTCCGCCGCAGCGGGCCCACCACCGCGTTCCAGATCCGCCCGTCGGTGAACGGGCCGGAGACCAGCACAAACGCAGACATCAGCGCCTCCAGGCAAGTAGGTCGTCGCGGGTAACGTAGGAACTCCCCCTGAGGGAGGTTCAACCTGTGTCATCGGACGGCACCCTGAGCATCGGCGACCTGGCGGCGCGGGCCCGCACCACGGTCAAGACCATCCGCTTCTACTCCGACCAGGGCCTGCTGCCCGAAGCGGCCCGCAGCGGCGGCGGCCACCGGCGCTACGGGCCGGACGCCCTGGCCCGGCTGCGGACGATCCGGTCGCTGCGCGCCCTCGACGTCCCCGTCCCCGAGATCAAGCGGGTCCTGGAATCCGGCGACGGTCCGGGATCCGGCGACGGCCTGGAAGCCGTGGTGGCACGGCGGTTGGACGACATCGGCGGTCAACTCGCCGCCCTGCGCTGGCGGGAGGCCGCGCTGCGGGTGCTACAGGAGAGCGAACCGGGCCGGTTGGCGGAGCGCCTGGAGCTGATCGGAGCGGTGAACGTGCCGCCCGACACCTCCGCGATCGCCCACTACTGGCGCCGGCTGCTGCCCACCCGGCTGTCCGCCCGGCTCCGCACCGCGGTCACCGAGGCGGCCGTTCCCCAGCCTCCCGCCGACCCCGCCCCGGACCAGGTCCTCGCCTTCGCCCGCCTGCACGCGCTGGCCACGGCCGCCACGGACCACTGCCTCGCCGGCCACCGGCCCGTCACCGAGACCCACCCGGACCTGCTCTACGACGGCCTGCACGAGGCCCACCAACTGGTGGAGGCCGCCGTACGGGCCGGTCGCGCCCCGGGCCCGGGGGAGGCCCTGGACTGCTATGCCGCCGCCTACGCACGGGCCGCCGGCACCCGGGACACCCCCGCCTTCCGTCAGGCGCTGGCGGTCCGCCTCGCCGCCGCGGACCACCCGGTGATGCACCGCTACTGGCACCTGGCCGGGACACTGATACCCGGCCTCACCCTCGGCGCGGCCGACGCCTGGCTCCGTGAGGCGCTGACCGCGGACACGGCGACGG
>NZ_JACBWZ010001234.1 GCF_013870595.1 Streptomyces sp. WELS2
CCCTGTCGCACCTGGACGCGCTGGAGTCCGAGGCGGTGCACATCTTCCGCGAGGTGGCGGGCGAGTTCGAGAACCCGGTGATCCTGTTCTCCGGCGGCAAGGACTCCATCGTCATGCTGCACCTCGCGCTGAAGGCGTTCGCCCCGGCCGCGGTCCCCTTCTCCCTGCTCCACGTGGACACGGGACACAACTTCCCCGAAGTCCTGGAGTACCGGGACCGTGTGGCGGCCGCCCACGGGCTGCGCCTCCATGTGGCCTCCGTCCAGGACTACATCGACCGCGGTGTGCTCAAGGAACGTCCCGACGGCACCCGCAACCCGCTGCAGACGCTCCCGCTGACGGAGAAGATCCAGAGCGAGAGGTTCGACGCGGTCTTCGGCGGCGGCCGCCGCGACGAGGAGAAGGCCCGCGCCAAGGAACGCGTCTTCTCCCTGCGCGACGAGTTCTCCCAGTGGGACCCGCGCCGCCAGCGGCCGGAGCTGTGGAACCTGTACAACGGCCGGCACGCCCCCGGCGAGCACGTGCGCGTCTTCCCGCTGTCCAACTGGACCGAGCTGGACGTGTGGCAGTACATCGCCCGCGAGGGCATCGAGCTGCCGCAGATCTACTACGCGCACGAGCGCGAGGTGTTCCGGCGTTCGGGCATGTGGCTGACCGCGGGCGAGTGGGGCGGCCCGAAGGACGGCGAGAGCGTCGAGAAGCGGCGGGTGCGCTACCGCACCGTCGGCGACATGTCCTGCACCGGCGCGGTCGACTCCGACGCCGACACCATCGAGAAGGTCATCGCCGAGATCGCGGCGTCCCGGCTGACCGAGCGCGGTGCGACCCGCGCCGACGACAAGCTGTCCGAGGCCGCGATGGAAGACCGCAAGCGCGAGGGGTACTTCTAGGCATGAGCACGACCACGACCGAGGCGCTCTCGGCCACCACCCTGCTGCGGTTCGCCACCGCCGGCTCCGTCGACGACGGCAAGTCCACCCTCGTCGGGCGGCTGCTGCACGACTCCAAGTCGGTCCTGGCCGACCAGCTGGAGGCTGTGGAGCGGGTCTCCGCGAGCCGCGGCCAGGACGGCCCGGACCTCGCCCTCCTCACCGACGGCCTGCGCGCCGAACGGGAGCAGGGCATCACCATCGACGTCGCCTACCGCTACTTCGCCACGCCCCGGCGCCGGTTCATCCTCGCGGACACCCCCGGCCATGTGCAGTACACCCGGAACATGGTCACCGGCGCCTCCACCGCCGAGCTGACGGTCATCCTGGTCGACGCCCGCAACGGCGTGGTCGAGCAGACCCGCCGGCACGCGGCCATCGCCGCCCTGCTGCGCGTCCCGCACGTCGTGCTGGCCGTGAACAAGATGGACCTCGTCGGGTACGAGGAGCGGG
>NZ_JACBWZ010001235.1 GCF_013870595.1 Streptomyces sp. WELS2
TGCGGGTGCGGCAGCGCAGCCAGACCGTGCCGGGGGCGGCGCCGGCTTCGATCCGGGTGAGGTGCCGGCCGTCCAGTTCCCGGTAGCGGGAGACGCCGGAGTTGGTGACGCGTCCGTCGAGCGCGGCCTCCACCTCCAGCTCGAGCGGGCCGCCCTCGGCGGTGAACTCGGTGCGCAGGGCGGCGAGATGGGGGTCGGCCAGGTGGACCAGGCGCATCTGCCGGACGAGCAGGCTCGCGCCGGGGCCGAGCGGGTAGCGGGTGCGGCGCTCCAGTGTCCCGGGGTCGAGGTGGAGGACCTGGTGGTGCTCGGTGACGGGCGTGGTGTCCGGGGTGAGCCAGTCGCCGCCGGCCGGACGGAAGCGCAGGGGCAGCCAGTTGGGGAGGTTGACCATGTCCTCGTTCTCGACCCGGCGTCCGGCGACCTCGGAGGTGAGCCGGTTGTAGCAGCCGGCCGCGTAGGTGCCGGGGTAGTGGATGTCGTCGGCGGTGCACTCGGGCAGCGCGCCGCGGGTGGCGAAGTAGCCGTTGCCGAGGGTGCACAGGGATTCCCGCAGGCGTTCCTCGCCGGGCCGGTAGCCGTCGTACTCCCAGGTGAACCCGGTCACCGTCATCCCTCGGACAGCAGGCCGGCGAGGATCCGGTCGGGGGTGAGGGGGAGTTCGCGGAAGCGGATGCCGGTGGCGTGGTGGACGGCGTTGCCGAGGGCGGCGGCGGTGCCGACGATGCCGATCTCGCCGATGCCCTTGCTGCCCATGGGGTTGAGGTGGGGGTCGTCCTCCTCGATCCAGTGGGCCTCGATGTCGGGGACGTCGGCGTGCACGGGCACGTGGTAGGAGGCGAGGTCGGCCTCGGGGAAGTCGCCGAACGCCGGGTCGAGGGTGCTGTGTTCGGTCAGGGCCATGCCGAGGCCCATGACCATGGCGCCGGTGAACTGGGAGCGGGCGGTGCGGGCGTTGAGGATGCGGCCGGCTGCGTAGACGCCGAGCAGCCGGCGGACGCGGATCTCGCCGGTGACGGTGTCGACGGCGACCTCGGCGAAGTGGGCGCCGAAGGCGTGCTTGGCGTAGGGGCTGTCGGCGTCGGCCTTGCCGGTGGTGTCCGCGCGGGTCTCGATGCCCTCGGCGGGCGGTGGCCCGGGGTGCGCGGCCAGCAGGGAGGCGAGTTCGGCGCAGGCGTCGTGGACGGGCCAGCCCCAGGAGGCGGTGCCCATGGAGCCGCCGGCCAGCGCGGCGGGCGGCAGGTCGCTGTGGCCGATCTCGACGCGGACCCGGTCAAGGGGTGCGCCGAGGGTGTCGGCGGCGATCTGGGCGAGGACGGTACGGGCCCCGGTGCCGATGTCGGTGGCGTTGATCCGGATCGTGAAGGTGCCGTCGGGCAG
>NZ_JACBWZ010001236.1 GCF_013870595.1 Streptomyces sp. WELS2
GGGCACATCCTGCCGTACCCGTCCGGTAAGCCGTACCCGTCCAGGAAGACGCCGAGGGCCACAGCCGCCCGGCCGCGCCCTGGAGCACCGCCGCCTCCACCGGATCGCCCTGCGCCACCGTCACCAGCGCCAGCAGCTCGATGACGAGCACCGAACCCAGCAGGTCCCGGAACGCGTGCGCGTCGGCCAGCGCCTTCGCGAGCAGCTCCCGCGCACCCGCCGCGTCCCCGCCGGCCCAGGCCGCGTACGCCAGCACGTACAGCGCGTACGAACGCGCCCAGCGCTCCCCGTGGTCCTCGCAGACCCGGCGCACCTCCTCGCACAGCCGCACCGCGTCCCGCAGGTCGCCCCGGAACGCCCGGGCCATCGCCAGCTCCACCCGGCCCATCAGGACGTTGCTGTTCAGCTCGCCGACCGCCCGGTAGCGCTCCAGCGCCGAGCGCAGCAGCGTTTCCGCACCGGACATGTCGTCCGTGACCAGGGCCAGACAGCCCGTGCGGTGCTCGGCGTACGCCACCGCCACCGGGTCGCCCGCCCGCTGTGCCCGCTCGCGGCAGGTCCGCAGCGCGTGCAGCGCCGGCCCGCTGTCGCCCTGGAGGATCGCCACGTAGCCCAGCACCCACAGCGCCTTCAGCCGGGCCCGCTCGTACCCGGTCTCCGGTTCCAGGCTGAGCTCCAGCCAGCGCCGCCCCTCCGACAGCCGCCCGCAGCCCACCCAGCAGAACCACAGCGAACCCGCCAGGTGCTGGCCGAGGTGCGCCTCGCCCGGCTCGGTCAGACAGCACTCCAGCGCGGCCCGCAGATTCGGCAGTTCCACGTCCACCCGTGCGGCCACCTCCCGCTGCCGGGGCGTGAACCACTCCAGCTCGCACCAGGTCGCCAGGCCCAGGTACCAGTCCCGGTGCCGTCTGCGCAGCCGCTCCGCGTCCCCGGCCGCCGCCAGCCACTCGGCGCCGTACTCGCGGACGGTGTCCAGCATCCGGTAGCGCGGGCCCGCCGGGGTCTCCTCACGGGCGAGGACCGACTGGGCCAGCAGCTCCGAGAGCACGTCCAGCACGTCCTCGGCGGGCAGCCCCGCCCCGCCGCACACGTACTCGGCCGCCTCCAGGTCGAAGGACCCCGCGAACACCGAAAGGCGCGCCCACAGCAGCCGTTCGGCCGGGGTGCACAGCTCGTGGCTCCAGCCGATCGCGGTGCGCAGCGTCCGGTGCCGGGGCAGGGCGTCCCGGGCGCCCCCGGTGAGCAGCCGGAACCGGTCGTCGAGGCGGTCCAGCAACTGCTCCGGGGACAGCGCGCGCAGCCGGCCGGCCGCCAGCTCCAGCGCCAGCGGGATCCCCTCCAGCCGGCGGCACAGCTCCCGTACCCCGGGGCCGTC
>NZ_JACBWZ010001237.1 GCF_013870595.1 Streptomyces sp. WELS2
GGCGCCGGTCACCGGGGGACCGGGCCACGGTCCAGGTATCGCACCGTACGGGTGAACCGGTGGCTGCCCGGGCACGGGACCGTACGGGTGGACCGGTGCCCGCCCCGGCGCCACACCGTACGGGTGAACCGGCGCCTGCCCCGGCATCGCACCGTACGGGTGACCGGGCCACTGTCCGGACACCGTGCCGTACGGGTGCACCGGAGGCAGCGGCGCGGGGGCGGTGCGTTCCAGTCGGCGGCGGCGCAGCAACCACGTCACGGCCGCCGTGTACAGCAGGATGCCCGCGACATCGAGGACGACCGTCTGCCGGCCCGCGTCGGCCGCGGTCTCGTCACTGGCGAGCCCGTCCACCACGGCGGCCGACACACCGAAGGCGTACAGGTTGTTGACGGCGTGCAGGGCGATGGACGCCTCGAGTCCTCCCGTCCGCCAGGTCAGCCACCCCGCGCACACCCCGAACACCACCAGGTCGGCGAAGCCCCACACCGTGCCCCAGCCGTGGGCGGCGGCGAACAGCACGGCCTGAGGCACCAGCGCGGCCCACGGCGAACGCAGGAACGCCCCCGCCGTCTGCGTGAGCCAGCCGCGGAAGACGTACTCCTCGGCCGCCGCCTGCAACGGCACCAGCACGACCAGCATGACCAGGGCCCGTGCGAAGGCCGGCCAGCCCACCCACTGGCTCTCCGCCCCGCCGCCGTCCGAGGGCAGCAGGAACATGCCGCCCATCGTCAGGGCGAGGACCGGCGCGGCCGTCAGCACGCACAGCCCGAGCCAGCGCCGGCGCAGCCGCCCGGTGACCGAGGAGACCGTGCCGGCCGGGCGCCGGCCGATCCAGCGCACCGTCAGCAGCAGGACGGGTATGCCCACCGCGATCGACAGCAGGTCCAGCGCGGTGCCCGGGACGGGGCCGAACTCCGGCCAGCCGTCGGCGTCCTCGGAGTATCCGAGGGCCAGGCCCACGACCAGGGAGCAGAGCATGAGGACGAGCACGGCGAGCACATAGCCCACGGCCGCGACCAGGGTCCCGAGCAGCGGGCGCCACCACTGGTAGCGCGGCGCGAGACGGGCCAGGCGGTGGTACGGGAGCTGCTCGGCGAGCGGTGGCTGTGTCATGCCGTCAGCCTGCCAAAGACGCGGAGGTGTGCCATCGGCCCACGGCAGGAGCGGTGTCTCCACCCCTGGTTGGGGACACATCTCCACCCCGGGGCCGGTGCCCGCCGCGCGGGGCGGCCCGTACGCTCGTCGGCGACATGGAGACGATACGCAACTGGCTTCTGCCCCTGCTGTCGGCGGCCGGGCAGGGCGTCCTGCTGTGGCCCGGGGTGTACCCGGACGGCACCCCCGGTCCGCTCGCCCTGGCCGCCGTGGTG
>NZ_JACBWZ010001238.1 GCF_013870595.1 Streptomyces sp. WELS2
CGGCCGTCGCGGAGCTGCTGGAACTGGACCGGCGGCATGTGTGGCACCCGTACGGCCCCATGCCCGGCCGGGTGGACCCGCTCGTCGTGGAGTCGGCGAGCGGGGTCCGGCTGCGGCTGGCGGACGGTTCCGGCGAGCTGGTCGACGGCATGTCGTCGTGGTGGTCGGCCATCCACGGCTACAACCACCCGGTGCTGAACGAGGCCGCGCGCGAGCAGCTGGGCCGGATGAGCCACGTGATGTTCGGCGGGCTCACGCACGAGCCCGCCGTCCGGCTGGCGAAGCTCCTGGTCGACCTGTCGCCGGAGGGCCTGGAACACGTCTTCCTGGCCGACTCGGGGTCCGTGTCGGTCGAGGTCGCGGTGAAGATGTGCCTGCAGTACTGGCGTTCGCTCGGCCGTCCGGCCAAGCGGCGGCTGCTGACCTGGCGGGGCGGCTACCACGGTGACACCTGGCAGCCGATGTCGGTGTGCGACCCCGAGGGCGGGATGCACGAGCTGTGGACCGGCGTCCTGCCGCGCCAGGTGTTCGCTGACCCGCCGCCCGCCGCGTACGAGGAGTCGTACGCGGAGCATCTGCGGGAGCTGATCGCGCGGCACGCCGACGAGCTGGCCGCGGTGATCGTGGAGCCGGTGGTGCAGGGCGCGGGCGGGATGCGCTTCCACTCCCCCGCGTATCTGCGGGTGCTGCGCGAGGCGTGCGACGCACACGACGTGCTGCTGGTGTTCGACGAGATCGCCACCGGTTTCGGCCGCACCGGCGCGCTGTTCGCGGCGGACCACGCGGCCGTCGCGCCCGATGTGATGTGTGTGGGCAAGGCGCTGACCGGCGGCTATCTGACGCTGGCGGCCACCTTGTGCTCCGCTCGGGTGGCCGACGGCATCTCGCGGGGCGAGGTGCCGGTGCTCGCGCACGGCCCGACGTTCATGGGCAACCCGCTGGCGGCGGCCGTGGCCTGTGCCTCGGTGGAGCTGCTGCTGGGCCAGGACTGGCTCGGCGAGGTCAAGCGGATCGAGGCGGGCCTGGGCGAGGGCCTGGCGCCGGCGCGGGACGTTCCCGGGGTGCGCGATGTGCGGGTCCTCGGCGCCATCGGTGTCGTCCAGCTCGACCACCCGGTGGACATGCGGGCCGCGACGGACGCGGCGGTACGGGCCGGTGTGTGGCTGCGCCCGTTCCGCGACCTGATCTACACGATGCCGCCCTACGTCACCTCGGACGAGGACGTGGCACGGATCGCGCGCGCGGTGTGCGCCGCGGCGCGGGAGGGATGACATGCGGGTACTGGTGATCACGGGCACCGGCACGGAGGTCGGCAAGACCGTCACCACCGCGGCCGTCGCCGCCTCGGCCCTCGCGGCCGGGCGGTCGGTGG
>NZ_JACBWZ010001239.1 GCF_013870595.1 Streptomyces sp. WELS2
GCGCGGAGATCACCGGGCGGAACAGAAGGGCGAAGCGGTGTACGTGGGCAGGTCGGTACGGCGCGGCGCGAGGTGCCCGAAGAAGGCGTCGGCGTCGATGTCGGCGCCGCGCACGTACAGATGGGCGAGGGCGGTCAGCAGCGTGTCGGGTTCCGGGCGGCCCTCGGCGAGGGTGGGCAGCAGCACCGCGTCGCTGTCCTCGGCGAGGCACTCGCGGCCCATCAGGGACTGCATCGCGACCGGGCCGAGCTCCAGGTAGGTGCGCACACCGTCGGCCTCCAGGGTGCGCATGCCGTCCAGGAACCGTACGGCCCCCCGGACATGGCGGCCCCAGTACTCCGGGGTGCACAGCTCGTCCGGGTCCGCGAGCCGGCCGTCGAGACAGTTGACGACGGGGATGCGCGGCCGCTGGAAGTCCAGTTCGCGGACGGCGGCGACGAAGGGTTCCAGGACCGGTTCCATGTGCGCGGAGTGGAACGCCCGGCCGAAGGACATCCGGTGGGTGCGCCGGCCGGCGGCCCGCCACTCGTCGCCGAGCGCCGCGACCACTTCCTCGTCACCGGAGACGACGACCTGCCGGGGCCCGTTGACCAGGGCGATGTCCACCGTGCCGGGGCGGCCCTCCAGGGAGGCGCGGACCTCCTCCTCGGACGCCTCGATCGCGACCATGGTGCCGCCCGGGGGCGTCTGCTGGAGCAGCCGGCCCCGCGTGCTGACGAAGGCCGCCGCGTCCTCCAGAGACAGCGCGCCGGTGACGTGCAGCAGGGCCGAGTCGCCGTTGGAGCCGCCGAAGACGACGTCGGGCCGGACGCCCCAGTGTTCGAGGAGCCGGTAGAGGGCGACTTCCAGGGCGAACACCGCCGGGTGACCGTACTCGGCCTGGGCCAGCGCCTCGGCCTCGGGGCTGCCCTCGGCCGCGAACACGATCTCCTTCAGGGGCCGGCCGAGCCGCCGGTCCAGGGCGGCGCACACCTCGTCGAAGGCCGCCGCGTAGGCCGGGAACGCCTCGTACAACTCCCGGCCCATGGCCAGCCGTTGGCTGCCCTGGAAGGTGAACAGGAAGGCCAGTTTGCCGTCGTCGCGCGCACCGCGCACCACATGGGCGGCGGGTTCCCCGGCGGCCACGGCGGCGAGACCGGCCAGCAGCCCGGCGCGGTCCTGGGCCAGGACGACGGCCCGGTGGTCGAACCCGGTGCGGCCGCGCAGCAGCGAGTACGCGGTGTCGACCAGGTCGAGTCCGGGCCGCTCGGTGACGAAGGCGTGCAGCCGCTCGGCCTGCGCGCGCAGCGCCGCCTCGGACTTGCCCGAGAGGACCCAGGGCAGCGGTCCGTGCGGCGGGCGGGAGACCGCTTCCGGTTCCGGCTCGGTGACC
>NZ_JACBWZ010000124.1 GCF_013870595.1 Streptomyces sp. WELS2
GAGCGCGGTCGCGCAGACGGCGCAGGAGCAGTCGGGGCGAGGCAGACCCGCGGGGGCACCGGTACCGAGCAGAGTGATTTCCACGGACCGATTTTCGCCCCTCCCGGTGGGTCTTGCGCTTCCGGCTAGGCTGCCAGCAGGTGTCGGATCGAAGGAGGCCTGTATGACGGCATGGACGTGGCGGTTCGAGAAGGCCGACGGGACGGAGGTCCAGCCCGCCGTCCGGCCCGAGGAGTTCACCACGCAGGGCGATGCCGAGTCCTGGATCGGCGAGAACTGGAAGGCGCTGCTGGAGGGCGGGGCGGACCAGGTGCGGCTGTTCGAGGAGGGGACCGAGATCTACGGGCCGATGAGCCTGCACGCCGACGCCTGACCGGACCGGCACGGGCGGTGGGGAGGGGCCCGTCTCCTTGGGGAGCTCCTCCCCACCGCTCGCCCGGCGTCACGTCACCGCTCGCCCGGCGTCACTGCTCGCCCAGCGTCACCTGCGCCGTGCGCTCGTCGCCGTCGCGCAGGAACGTCACCGTCGTCCGCCGGCCCGGCCGGGCCGTGGCCAGCGCCTCGGCGAGCGCGGTCATGGTGGTGACCGGCCGGCCGCCCAGCCTGATGATGGTGTCACCGGGCTTGATCCCGGCCCGGTCGGCGGCGCCGCCCGGGGTGATGGTGACCACCACCACCCCGATCGGCTGGTAGCCGTGGCCGATGAGGGTCCGCGCGGTGATGTCGAGGGCCGCCCGCCCGGAGTCGACGACCTTGCCCTCCTTGACGATCTGGTCGGCGATCGTCCTCACCATCGTCGCCGGGATGGCGAACCCGATGCCCGGCGCCGCGCCGCCGCCGAGGCTCTGGTCGACCGCCGCCAGCGTCGGGATGCCGATCACCCGCCCGTCCAGGTCGACCAGGGCGCCGCCGCTGTTGCCCGGGTTGATCGCGGCCGAGGTCTGCACCATGTTGGCGATGGTCGCGCCCGTGCCGCCGCCCGAGTCGCCCTCGCTGACGGTCCGCCCGGTCGCCGAGACGATGCCCTGGGTCACGCTGGACGACAGGCCCAGCGGCGAGCCCATGGCCAGCACGATCTGGCCGACCGCCACCTTCTCGGAGTCCCCGAACACCGCCGGTTTCAGCCCGTTCGGCACCTTCTCCAGCCGGATCACGGCGAGGTCCTGCTCGGGGTAGGAGTAGACCAGGCGCGCGGTGAGCGGCTCCTCGTTGCCGGCCGTGGTCACCTGGAACGTCGTCTCCGAGCCGACCACGTGCGCGTTGGTGACGATGTGCCCGTCGCCGTCGTACACCACCCCGGAGCCCAGGTCCCGGCTCGCCTGGATCTGCACGACCGAGGGCAGCACCTCCTTGATGACGCGCAGGTACCGGCTCTGCAGGTCGTCCGCGGCCATCGGCACGGCCGCCCCGGCGCTCGCCGGGGTGTCCCGCCCGGCGGGGACGGCGGGGGTGGTGCAGCCGGCGGTGAGGGCCGCGCAGCACGCCAGCGCGGCGGCGAAGACGGCCCTACGGGGGGAACGCGCGCGGATACGGGAAGCGTCCATGCCCCGAGTGTCACCGCACGGTGATCATCCGTCCCGTACGGTTGCCCCGAACGGGCTCAGCCCCGTACCCCGCACAGATGCAGCAGCGCCGCCACCCCGCGGTAGGGGTCCGTGCGCCCGGCCCGCTCCTCGACCGCGAGCAGCGTCGGCAGGTCCTGGGGCAGCGCCGCGTTGTGCGCCGCGGTGTCCGTGAAGACCCGGACGCCGTACCAGGCCTGCAAGGGGGCGGCGATCCCGGCGAGCGTGGCGGTCAGCGCGGACAGCCGGTCGGCGCGCACGTCCAGGCCCAGCCGGTTGCGGTAGGTGGTGGTGTCGAAGGCGGCCAGGGCTCCCGCCCAGTCACCGCCGAGGCCGGGCCGCATGGCGAGCGCGTCGCCGTTGCGGACCAGCAGGGAGAGCAGACCGCCCGGGGCCAGCATCCGGGCCAGCCCCGCCACCAGCGGATCGGGGTCCTCCACGTACATCAGCACGGCGTGGCACAGCACCACGTCGAAGCTGCCGGGCCTGAAGTGCACCCCGGTGTCCCGGCCGTCGCCCTGCACCAGCCGCACCCGCTGCCGGATGCCCTCCGGCTCCCGGGCCAGGTTCGCGCGGGCGGCGGCGATCATCCTGGGATCCCGTTCGACCCCGGTCACGTCGTGGCCGAGCCGGGCCAGCCGCAGCGCCTGCTCGCCCTGGCCCATCCCCACGTCGAGCACCCGCAGCCGCCGCCCGACCGGGAACCGCACGGCTATCTGTTCGTCCAGCTGCCGGGTCACCAGCTCCTGGGACACGAGGTCGCGCAGCCCGCCCAGCTCGTGCGGCCGGGCCGGGGAGGCTCCCCCGGTGAACGCGTCGGCGTTCAGGGCCGCTCTCCGCGCTTGACCCGCGGCTTCGGCAGCCGCATCCGGCGCATCTGGAGGGAGCGCATCAGCGCGTAGGCGACCGCGCCGCGGGTGTTCTCGGCCGGGAAGCGCTCCGCGAGCCGCTTCTTCAGCCGGAAGCCGCTCACCGCCGCGTCCAGCACGATCAGCACGATCACGATCAGCCACAGCAGCAGCGCCAGGCTCTGGATCGCCCCGACCCGCACCACGCTGAGCACCAGGATGACCACGGCGAGCGGCAGGAAGAACTCCGCCACGTTGAACCGCGAGTCGACCCAGTCCCGGGCGAACCGGCGGACCGGGCCCTTGTCCCGGGCGGGCAGATAGCGCTCGTCCCCGCTGGCGAGCGCCTGGCGCTGCCGCTCCAGGGCCTGCCGCCGCTCCTCGCGCTGGCGCTTGGCGGCCTCCTTGCGGGTCGTCGGCGTGTTGGCGACGCTGCGGCGCTGGGTACGGGCCTCACTGCGCTTGGGCGTGGGCCTGCCCTTGGGGGCCTGCGGGTCACGGGGCTGCTTGGAGTCGGTCACCGCCGCCTTGGTGGCGGGGGCCTTCTCTTCCTTGGCACGGCTACGGAACACAAATCCCAAGGGTAAGGGCTGCACCGGCATGGACCCAGCCCGCTGGGGAACGATCCGGCAACGCCGCTCGTCCGAGAAGGACAGAGGGGAACGCGGAAAGGCGGAAAGGCCGGAAGGAGGACCGGGGAGCGGGATCACCTACTCCTTGAGCCGGAGCGGAGCGGTCCGCAGTCGTCCTCGGGGAGGAGCGCATCGCCCCGCGAACAGTGCGGTAATGGAGACAGGGCCCGTACTGTGGGTCTTGTCGCAGGATCGGTGAGCTGGAGTCCGTCAGAAGGGGGCGCGCGAAGCCCATGAGCGGTGTCATGAAGCGTATGGGGATGATCTTCCGCGCGAAGGCGAACAAGGCCCTGGACCGGGCCGAGGACCCGCGCGAGACCCTCGATTACTCGTACCAGAAGCAGCTGGAACTGCTGCAGAAGGTGCGGCGCGGTGTCGCCGACGTGGCGACCAGCCGCAAGCGCCTGGAGCTCCAGCTCGGCCAGCTCCAGCAGCAGTCCGCCAAGCTGGAGGACCAGGGCCGCAAGGCGCTCGCGCTCGGCCGGGAGGACCTGGCCCGCGAGGCGCTGTCCCGCAAGGCCGCGCTCCAGCAGCAGGTCACCGATCTGGAGTCGCAGCACGCCACCCTCCAGGGCGAGGAGGAGAAGCTGACCCTGGCGGCCCAGCGCCTCCAGGCCAAGGTGGACGCCTTCCGTACGAGGAAGGAGACCATCAAGGCCACCTACACCGCCGCCCAGGCCCAGACCCGCATCGGCGAGGCGTTCTCCGGCATCTCCGAGGAGATGGGCGACGTCGGCCTGGCCATCCAGCGTGCCGAGGACAAGACCGCCCAGATGCAGGCCCGGGCCGGCGCCATCGACGAGCTGCTCGCCTCCGGCGCCCTGGACGACCCCTCCGGCATGCACAAGGACGACATCCAGGCCGAGCTGGACCGGCTCTCCGGTGGTACGGATGTAGAGCTGGAACTGCAGCGCATGAAGGCCGAGCTGGCCGGAGGCGCCCCGCAGCAGGCCATCGAGGGCGGCGCGGGTCAGGGGCAGTCCCAGCAGCAGCCGCAGGACACCCCGCGCTTCGACAAGCAGTAGCCGGGCGCCGGGGCCCGAGCCGAGGAGGCCGACATGATCGTACGGATCATGGGGGAGGGCCAGGTGCGGGTGGACGACGCCCGCCTCGCCGAACTGAACAGGCTGGACGACGAACTGCTCGCCGAGATGGAGAGCGGCGACGAGGACGGCTTCCGCCGCACGCTCACCGCGCTGCTGGACGCCGTCCGCCGCCTGGGCACCCCGCTCCCGGACGCCGCGCTGGAACCGTCCGACCTGATCCTGCCGTCACCCGACGCCACCCTGGAAGAGGTCCGGGAACTCCTGACCGACGAGGGCCTCATCCCGGGCTGACCGGGCCGGGCGCCCGGGGACCCCTCAGGACGTGTACTGCGTCTCCAGGTACCGGGTGTACTCGCTCTTGTCGAGGTACCCGTCGCCGTCCGCGTCGATCTCCCCGAACTCCGCCAGGGCCTCGTGCACGGGCAGCCCCTTGGCCTGCTGCCACGCCAGCCACTCGGTCACCGAGACCTTGCCGTCACCTTCCTCGTCGTGCATCTCCAGCACGGCGATCTCGAAGGGGATGGCGGTCCGCTCCAGGAACTCCGGGCGGCGATAGGCGGTGACGAACTCGCGGGCCGAGATCCCGCCGTCCCCGTCGGCGTCCAGCCCGGCGCGCAGATCGTCCCAGAGCCGGTTGCCGAGGTCGGTGATCCGCCGCCAGCGCTCGCTGCCCGGGACGGCGCCGGACCGCTGCAGCGTCGTCTGCACCAGGTGGTCGAGGTCCACCTGCGCGATCCTCCCGTCCCCGTCGGCGTCGAGCCGCCGGAACAGCGTCTGGAAGTGGTCGCGCTCGGCCTTGGTCACCATGGGTCTCACCCGTCCTCGTGGTTCTCGCTGGTCACGTGTGACCTCAGACTGCCTAAGGAGCGGAGCCCCGGAACGGACGTACACCCGGTGATCACCCGATCGGGCGATCCGGTGGGCGTACGACCCCGGGACACCGGGCCCGGGGCGCGCCGTACTGTTCCCGGGTGAGCACTCTCGAACGCGCCCGGTGCGGCCTGAAGGCCCACCCCCTCGCCCTGGACGCCGCCCTGGCCGCCGGCGTCCTGGTGTGCATGGTCGCCGGCTCCTTCGTGGTGCCGAGGGACGGGCACGGCGTCACCTGGGGCGTGCGCACCCCGGACACCCTCAGCCTGCTGCTGATGCTGCTCGGCGCCGTCGCGCTGGTCTTCCGCCGCCGCCGGCCCCGCGCCGTGCTCGCCGTCACCGGCACGCTCGCCGTGGTCGAGTGCGTCACCGGCGACCCGCGCGCCCCGGTCGCGATGTCCGCCGTCGTCGCCCTGTACACCGTCGCCGCGACCACCGACCGCCCCACCACCTGGCGGCTCGGCCTGCTCACCATGACCGTGCTCACGGCCGCCGCCATGCTCGCCGGCCCGCTGCCCTGGTACGCCCAGGAGAACCTGGGCGTGCTCGCCTGGACCGGCATCGGCGCCACCGCCGGGGACGCCGTACGCAGCCGGCGCGCCGTCGTGCAGGCCATGCGGGACCGCGCCGAACGCGCCGAACGCACCCGGGAGGAGGAGGCCCGCCGCAGGGTCGCCGAGGAACGGCTGCGCATCGCCCGCGACCTGCACGACGTCGTCGCCCACCACATCGCCCTGGTGAACGTGCAGGCCGGGGTCGCCGCCCACGTCATGGACAAGCGGCCCGACCAGGCCAAGGAGGCCCTCGCCCACGTCCGCGAGGCCGGCCGCAGCGCGCTGAACGAACTGCGCGCCACCGTCGGCCTGCTGCGCCAGTCCGACGACCCCGAGGCGCCCACCGAGCCCGCCCCCGGCCTGAGCCGCCTGGCGGAGCTGGCGGCCACCTTCCGCAACGCCGGGCTGCCGGTGGAGGTGGCCTGCGCCGACCGGCCCGGCGAACTGCCCGCCGCCGTCGACCTGGCCGCCTACCGGATCGTGCAGGAGGCCCTGACCAACGTGCGCAAACACGCCGGTCCCGCGGCCCGTGCCGAGGTGAGCGTCGTACGCGCCGGACCCAACCTGGAGGTCACCGTGCTCGACGACGGCGAGGGCGGGCCCGGGGCACCCGAGGACGGCGGCGGGCACGGGCTGCTCGGCATGCGCGAGCGGGTCAGCGCGCTCGGCGGCACCCTGACCACCGGACCCCGCTACGGCGGCGGCTTCCGCGTCCATGCGATCCTGCCGGTCCACCCGACGGCCGCCCAGGGGGAGCCCGTATGACCATCCGTGTCCTGCTCGCCGACGACCAGGCACTGCTGCGCAGCGCGTTCCGGGTGCTGGTCGACTCCGAGCCCGGCATGGAGGTGGTGGGGGAGGCGTCCGACGGCGCGGAGGCGGTCCGGCTGGCCCGCGAGCACGCCCCCGACGTCGTCCTGATGGACATCCGGATGCCCGGCACCGACGGCCTCGCCGCCACCCGGCAGATCAGCGCCGACCCCGCCCTCGACCAGGTCCGCGTGGTCATCCTGACCACCTTCGAGGTGGACGACTACGTGGTCCAGGCGCTGCGCGCGGGCGCCTCCGGCTTCCTCGGCAAGGGCAGCGAGCCGGAGGAGCTGCTGACCGCCATCCGGGTCGCGGCCGGCGGGGAGGCCCTGCTCTCCCCGGCCGCCACCAAGGGCCTGATCGCCCGCTTCCTCGCCCAGGGCGACCCCGGCGCCGCGCCCGACCCGGCCCGCGCCGAGCGGCTCGCCGCCCTCACCGGCCGGGAGCGGGAAGTCCTCGTCCAGGTGGCCGGCGGGCACTCCAACGACGAGATCGCCGAGCGCCTCGAGGTCAGCCCGCTGACGGTGAAGACGCACGTCAACCGGGCCATGGCCAAGCTGGGCGCGCGCGACCGGGCACAGCTGGTCGTCATCGCGTACGAGTCGGGGCTGGTCCGTCCGAGGATGGACTGATCTCCACCCGCGTGTACTGCGCGGGGAGTAGGGGCCCGGCGGGGAACGGGACCTGGGACCTACGGCAGGGCCGTCCCGGATGGCTCAGGGTGGGGGAGACCTGTGCCGTCCCCGGGATGAGAGAACCTGATCCATGTCCTGGCTGTCCCGCTTCAGCCTCGCGCAACGGGCCCTCGTCGGGCTCGTGTCGCTGGTCGCGCTCGCCTTCGGGCTGATCGCGATACCCCAGATCAAACAGCAGCTGCTGCCCACCATGGAACTGCCCATGGTGTCGGTGATCGCGCCGTACCAGGGCGCCTCGCCCGACGTGGTCGAGAAGCAGGTCGTCGAGCCCATCGAGGACAACCTCCAGGGCGTCGACGGCGTCACCGGTGTCACCTCCACCGCGAGCGAGGGCAACGCCGTGATCATGGCGTCCTTCGACTACGGCAACGACACCAAGCGGATCGTCGCCGACGTCCAGCAGGCGGTGAACCGGGCCCGCGGCCGGCTCCCGGGCGACGTCGACCCCCAGGTGGTCTCCGGGTCCACCGACGACCTGCCGACCGTGGTCCTGGCCGTCACCTCCGACAAGGACCAGCAGGCGCTCGCGGACCAGCTCGACACCACGGTGGTCCCGGCCCTGAAGGACATCGACGGCGTCGGCCGGGTGCAGGTCATGGGCGTGCGCGACCGCCAGGTCACCGTCACCCCGGACGACGCGAAGCTCGCGCGCGCCCGTCTCACCGCCGCCGACCTCGGCCAGGCACTCCAGGCGGGCGGCGCGACCGTCCCGGTCGGCTCCTTCGACGAGGACGGAGCCAACCGCACCGTCCAGGTCGGCGGCGGCTTCACCTCGCTGAAGCAGATCGAGGACCTGATGGTCACCGGGCAGGGCGCCAAGCCGGTCCGTCTCGGTGACGTGGCCACCGTGAGGGAGCGGCCGGCCCCGGCCGACTCCCTCGCCCGCACCGACGGCCGGCCCAGCCTCGCCGTCAACGTCACGATGGCCCACGACGGCAGCGCGGTCTCCATCTCCGACGCGGTCAAGGACAAGCTGCCGGAGCTGCGCGCGGACCTCGGCTCCGGCGCGCGGCTGACGGTGGTCAGCGACCAGGGCCCGGCCGTGTCCAAGTCCATCAAGGGCCTGACCACCGAGGGTGCGCTCGGCCTGCTCTTCGCGGTCCTGGTGATCCTGGTCTTCCTGGCGTCGGTCCGCTCGACCCTGGTCACGGCGGTGTCCATCCCGCTGTCCGTGGTCCTCGCCCTGCTGGTGCTGTGGACCCGCGGCCTGTCGCTGAACATGCTCACCCTCGGCGCGCTGACCATCGCCGTCGGCCGGGTCGTGGACGACTCCATCGTGGTCCTGGAGAACATCAAGCGGCACCTCGGCTACGGCGAGGAACGCAAGGAGGCCATCCTCACCGCGGTGCGCGAGGTGGCCGGCGCGGTCACCTCCTCCACCCTCACCACGGTCGCCGTGTTCCTGCCGATCGGCCTGGTCGGCGGCATGGTGGGGGCCCTGTTCGGCTCGTTCAGCATCACCGTGACGGCGGCCCTGCTGGCCTCCCTGCTGGTGTCGCTGACGGTCGTGCCGGTGCTGTCCTACTGGTTCCTGCGCGCCCCCAAGGGAACCCCCGGGGACGCCGCGGAGGCCCGCCGCAAGGCCGAGGAGAAGGAGGCGGACAGCCGCCTCCAGCGCGCCTACGTCCCCGTGCTGCGGTTCGCCACCCGGCGCCGGCTGACCAGCGTGCTCATCGCGATCGTCGTCCTGGTCGTCACCTTCGGCATGTCCGGCCTGCTGAAGACGAACTTCTTCGACCAGGGCGAGCAGCAGGTCCTCACGATCAAGCAGAAGCTGCGGCCCGGCACCGGCCTGGCGGCCACCGACGCGCAGGCCCGGCGGGTGGAGAAGCTGCTGGCCTCCACCGAGGGAGTGAAGGACTACCAGGTCACCGTCGGCTCGTCCGGCCTTATGGCGGCCTTCGGCGGCGGCACCGACACCAACCAGGCGTCGTACCAGGTCATGCTCGAGGACTCCGCCTCCTACGACGAGGTGCAGCGGCACCTGGAGGACGGGCTGAGGAAGCTCGACGGCATCGGGACGACCACGGTCTCGGCCGGTGACGGCTTCGGCAGCCAGGACCTGAGCGTGGTGGTCAAGGCCTCCGACCCCAAGGCGCTGCGGGCGGCGGCGGAGCAGGTCCGCGGCGCGGTCGCCGGCCTCGACCACGTCACGGACGTCACCAGCGACCTCGCGCAGAGCGTGCCGCGGATCTCGGTCAGGGCCAACGCGAAGGCGGCGGCCGCCGGGTTCGACGACCGGAAGCTCGGCGCGGCGGTGGCGCAGGCGGTGCGCGGCACGACGGCGGCCAAGGCGGTCCTGGACGACACCGAGCGGGATGTCGTCGTACGCCCGGCCAAGCCCGCGGCCACCCTGGCCCAGCTGCGGAACCTGCGCCTCGGCCCGGTGAGGCTCGGCGACATCGCCACGGTGGAGCTGGTGGACGGCCCGGTGTCCATGACCCGCATCGACGGGCAGCGCGCGGCCACCGTCACGGCCCGGCCGACGGGCGACAACACGGGCGCGATCAGCGGCAGGCTCCAGTCGGAGATCAAGGCGCTGAAGCTCCCGGCGGGCGCCACGGCCGAGATCGGCGGTGTCTCCTCCGACCAGGACGACGCGTTCAAGAACCTGGGCCTGGCCATGCTGGCGGCCATCGCGATCGTCTTCATGCTGCTGGTCGCGACGTTCCGCTCGCTCGCCCAGCCGCTGATCCTGCTGGTCTCCGTACCCTTCGCGGCGACCGGCGCCATCGGCCTGCTGGTGGCCACCGGCACCCCGATGGGCGTGCCCGCGATGATCGGCATGCTGATGCTGATCGGCATCGTGGTGACCAACGCGATCGTGCTGATCGACCTGATCAACCAGTACCGGGCACAGGGCCACGGCGTGGTGGACGCGGTGATCGAGGGCGGCCGGCACCGGCTCCGTCCGATCCTGATGACGGCGCTGGCGACCATCTTCGCCCTGCTCCCGATGGCCCTGGGCGTCACCGGCGAGGGCGGCTTCATCGCCCAGCCCCTCGCCGTGGTCGTCATCGGCGGTCTGATCACCTCCACCCTGCTGACCCTCCTCCTCGTCCCGACGCTCTACGCGATGCTGGAGCTGCGCAAGGAGCGCCGGGCGGCGAAGCGGGCGGCGAAGCGGCGGCCGGACGCGGAGCGGACGCCGGAGCCGACCGGGGTCTGAGCACGGCGAAAGGGGGCCGCACCCTCGGGTGCGGCCCCCTTTTCACGCGTCGAACGGCCGGAGGCTACGGCAGCGCCAGCATCCGCTCCAGCGCCAGCTTGGCGAACGCCTCGGTCTCCTTGTCGACCTCGATCCGGTTGACCAGGTTGCCCTCGGCCAGGGACTCCAGCGCCCAGACCAGGTGGGGCAGGTCGATGCGGTTCATGGTCGAGCAGAAGCAGACCGTGCGGTCGAGGAAGACGATCTCCTTGCCCTCGGGCGCGAAACGGTTCGCCAGCCGCCGGACCAGGTTCAGCTCGGTGCCGATGGCCCACTTGGAACCGGCCGGGGCGGCTTCCAGGGCCTTGATGATGTACTCGGTCGAGCCGACGTAGTCCGCCGCCGCCACGACCTCGTGCCGGCACTCCGGGTGCACCAGGACGTTCACCCCGGGGATGCGGGCGCGCACGTCGTCGACCGACTCCAGGCTGAAGCGGCCGTGCACCGAGCAGTGGCCGCGCCACAGGATCATCTTCGCGGCCCGCAGCTCCTCGGCGGTCAGCCCGCCGTTCGGCTTGTGCGGGTTGTAGACCACGCAGTCGTCCAGGGACATCCCCATGTCCCGGACGGCGGTGTTGCGGCCCAGGTGCTGGTCCGGCAGGAAGAGCACCTTTGTTGCCGAGGGCTCCCCCTGCCCGAACGCCCAGTCCAGCGCGCGCTTGGCGTTGGACGAGGTGCAGATCGTGCCGCCGTGCTTGCCGGTGAAGGCCTTGATGTCGGCGGAGGAGTTCATGTACGAGACCGGGACGACCTGCTCGGCGATGCCGGCCTCGGTCAGCACGTCCCAGCACTCGGCGACCTGCTCGGCCGTCGCCATGTCCGCCATGGAGCAGCCGGCGGCCAGGTCGGGCAGGACCACCTTCTGGTCGTCGGACGTCAGGATGTCCGCCGACTCGGCCATGAAGTGCACACCGCAGAAGACGATGTACTCGGCCTCCGGGCGCGCGGCGGCGTCCCGGGCCAGCTTGAAGGAGTCGCCCGTGACGTCGGCGAACTGGATGACCTCGTCGCGCTGGTAGTGGTGGCCGAGCACGAAGACCTTGTCGCCGAGCTTCTCCTTGGCCGCGCGGGCGCGTTCGACCAGGTCGGGGTCGGACGGCGACGGCAGGTCGCCGGGACACTCGACGCCCCGCTCGCTCTTCGGGTCGGCCTCGCGGCCGAGCAGCAGCAGGGCGAGCGGACTCGGCTGCACGTCGAGCTCCGGGGTCTGGGCGGTGGTCACGACACGCACCCTTTCTACTTTTCGTCTAACTGACGCTATCTATCATAACCGCTTCATGTCACTTTGACGATGGCCATAGCGTCGATGTGACGTGAATCCCCCCGGGGCACCACTCACGGCCGCTGTCCCACCGGCGGGCCATGTGCGAGCATGAGGAAGCGACAGGAAACGCGACAACGCGATTGCCCGGCCCGGAATGAATCCGCGGAAGCGCCGGTTGCACTCGTCGGCAAGCAGTCTCCGTACAACCCGGGAGAGATGTAGATGTCCGTATCGGACGAGACCACCACCGTCACCGACGGCATCATCCTGACCGACGCCGCCGCGGCCAAGGTCAAGGCCCTGCTCGACCAGGAAGGCCGCGACGACCTCGCGCTGCGCGTCGCCGTCCAGCCCGGCGGCTGCTCCGGCCTGCGCTATCAGCTCTTCTTCGACGAGCGCTCGCTCGACGGCGACGTCGTGAAGGACTTCGGCGGGGTCAAGGTCGTCACGGACCGCATGAGCGCTCCGTACCTGGGCGGCGCCACCGTCGACTTCGTGGACACGATCGAGAAGCAGGGCTTCACGATCGACAACCCGAACGCGACCGGCTCCTGCGCCTGCGGCGACTCCTTCAGCTGAGCCGAGCCGGCACCGGACGGTGAAGGCGGCGGT
>NZ_JACBWZ010001240.1 GCF_013870595.1 Streptomyces sp. WELS2
GCGACCGTCGGCATCAGGCCCTCGCGGACCGCGTCCGTGAGGACGTCGTGGCCCACGCCGTCGAGCTGGACGCAGACCAGGCCGGGGGTGGTGGGGCAGGGCGGGTGGGCGCGGCGGCCACGGGTGGCGAGGCGGTGCAGCCGGCGGCGGTAGGCCTCGTCGTCGCGCACCGCGAGGGCCGCGCCGGTCGCGGAGGCGACGGCGGACATCACCGCGGCCACGATGACCGCGGTCTCCGGCGCCGCCTCGCCCCGGCCGGAGGGGTTGACGCGCAGCGCGAGCAGCAGCAGGGAGCCGTTGAGGAAGAAGACCAGCAGGCCGAGGACCAGCGCCGGCACGAGCAGCAGCAGCCGGACCAGCAGCGGCCAGACCACGGCCGACAGGATGCCGAAGGCGCCCGCGCCGCAGGCGGCGGCCAGGGCGATGGTGGTGACGCTGTCGCCGTCGGCGGACCGGAGCCGGAAGTCGGGCAGGAGCCCGGCGAGGACCAGCATGGTGACCGTGGAGACCGCCCATACGGCGACGCTTCGCCCGACCTGACCGGCGATCCGCCGCCACCGCATGCCCCGCACGCCGTACACCTCACAACCCGGCCCTTCCCGCCCCTCGGGCCAGGAGGACCCTCCTCTCGCTCCAGCGGGCCGGTCGGGCCCGGCTCCACCTTGTCACACGGGCGCGGGCGGCCCGGACGGACCGCCGTCAGCGGCCGCCGTCAGCGGCCGTCGTAGCCGGCCGTCGGCATGGACAGGCGGCGGTGCACCCGGGCCTTCATCTGCGCGTCGTACGACGGCTCGGCGCGCCCCACCGTCTCCACGCGCACGCCCCGGCGCGCGCACTCGGCGGTGAACTCCTCCACCGACGACAGGGCCCGGCGCAGCACCCGCAGGCTGGGCGCGACGAACACGTCCACCCCGGGGCGCACCCCCTCCCACAGCGCGCAGTGATCGAAACGCAGACCGCCGACGAGGAGCTCCCGGGCGATGACGTAGCCGCGCTCGGCGGCCCAGCGGGCGCACATGGCGTACTGGCTCCGGGAGTCCACCAGGAAGGGGTCGGCCTCCAGCTCCTCCAGGGGCGTCAGGCTCGCGATGGCGGTGACCCGCACCGGCGTCAGCGTGCCGAAAAGCCCTCGCGGCTGTCTCATGGCGTCCCCTCACCTCCCGTTTTCGCCGCCGACCCTACTCCTGCCCGTAGGCTTCGGGGAGTCGCGCGAAGGAGGCGGAAGAAGGTGCCGGTGGAGATCACCTGGTGGGGTCACGCCACCTGTGTGGTGGAGGACGCGAACATCCGGGTGCTCACCGATCCCCTGTTCGCCCCGCTTCGAGCATATGGCCCGCCACGGACAAACGATCAGGGCTGTACCGAACCGT
>NZ_JACBWZ010001241.1 GCF_013870595.1 Streptomyces sp. WELS2
GACCTCGTCCACCAGCTTCTCCACCAGCCGGGGGCTGGGCCGGGCGGCCAGCGACTCGCCGATCGCGGGCGTGCCGCCGGAACCCGGCAGGTCGGCCAGCGCGGCGAGCACCGGCTCCATCCCGGCCAGCTCGTCCAGTTGCCGGGCACACCACTCGCAGCCGGCGAGATGCGCCTCGAAAGCGGTTGCCTCGGCGTCGTCGAGGATCCCGAGGGCGTAGGCGCCCACGGTCTCGTGTTCGCTCGGCACCTCGGCTCCCTGGCTGGGGTTCATGGGCCCAGACATACCCGGACCACCCGGTCCGAATCCACGCTGCCCCCCGTACCCGCTGCTCATCACGCCGTCACCCCCCGCTCCTCCAGTGCCAGCTTCATCGACCGCAGGGCGTAGAACACCCTGGAACGGACGGTTCCGCTGGGTATGCCCAGGGTCTGGGCCGCCTCGTTGACGGTACGCCCCTTGAAGTACGTCTCGACGAGGACCTCCCGGTGGGCCGGGGTCAGGTCGTCGAGCGCGTCCGACAGCGTCATCAGCCACAGCGCCTTGTCGATCTCGTCCTCCGCGGGGATGACCTCCAGCGGCGACGGATCGACCTCCTGCGGCCGGGCCTGCCGGCTGCGGTGGCCGTCGATGACGATGCGGCGCGCGACCGTCACCAGCCAGGGGCGTACCGAACCGGTCGCCCGATTGAGCCGACCGGCGTTCTTCCAGGCACGGATGAGCGTTTCCTGCACGACGTCCTCGGCGCGCTGGCGGTCGCCGGCGACCAGCCGCAGGACGTAGGCGAGCAGCGGACCGGCGTGCTCCCGGTACAGCGCGCGCACCAGTTCCTCGTCCGGCTCCGCGGACGGTGCGGGCACGCGGGCTTCCGAGGGGTGTGAGGACATGCGATGTCGGGCCCTCGTTCCACGGTCCTTGGCCACGGCCGCATCCTTGCGCACGCCCACCTCCGGTGTCCGGGGGTTCCCCCAGTCGGTCGCTCGCCCACCCGTACGCGGCGGGGCGGTGGGGTGTTCAAACCGGAGGCGCGGATTTCCCGGGGGCGGGCCGCCGACCGGGACATGCCCGCATATTTCCACCACGGAATCTTCACCTGCCGCACATGCTCAGGCGCGGGTGAGCGCGGCCCGCCGCCGGTGCCGGGCGACCCGTTCCCGGTTGCCGCACACCTCGCTGGAACACCAGCGCCGGCGCCGCCCCCGGGAGGTGTCGAGGTACACGAGGGGGCACTCGTCCCCCGCGCACCGCCGCACCGAGGCCCGCGCGACGGGATCGGTGAGCAGCTCCACGGCGTCCCGGGCGACGACGGCGAGCAGCCCGGCACACCCGGGCGGCCCGGCCAACTCCCGTACCAGACACCCGTCTTCCC
>NZ_JACBWZ010001242.1 GCF_013870595.1 Streptomyces sp. WELS2
TGACCGACACCACCGCACGCCTGTCCTGGGCGGGTGCGACGGGCGCGGCCCGCTATCTGGTCCAGGAGCGCGACGGCGCGTACACCCGGCTGATCGGCGAGTCCACCGGCACCTCCGTGACCCTGCGCAACCTGCCCCCGGGCAGCACCCACACGGTCAACGTGCTGGCGTCCGACGCCTCGGGACGGCTCTCCGCCCCGTCCTCCCCGCTGACCTTCACCACCGGCACCCCACCGAACGCCACCTGCGCGGTGACGTACCACCGCGACAGCGGCTGGGGCGACGGCTTCGTCGCCACGGTCACCGTCCGCAACCTGTCGGACGCGCCGATCACCGGCTGGACCGTGGACTGGGACTGGCCGACCGGCGGCCAGTCGGTGTCCTCCGGCTGGAACGCCACGTTCCACCAGACCGGCTCCCACGTACGGGTGACCGCCCCCGAGGGCGCCGGGCCGCTGGCCCCGGGCGGCGCGTCGACGGCCTCCTTCGGATTCGTCGGCGCCAACGACGGCCCCAACCCGGACCCGACGGTGTTCCGGCTCAACGGCGCGGTCTGCTCAGGCGGTTGAGGGCTGACCCGCCCGGGGCAGGAGTCGGCCGACCCCTGCCCCGGGCGGGACCGGTCAGGCCTCCACCGTCTCCGCCAGCCCGGTGACGGCCTGCGGCCAGGGCGCGGGCGTGGCGATCAGGGCGCGCAGCGACCGGGTCCGACGCGGGGGCAGGCCGATCGTCAGGATCCCGGTGGCCCGGTCGGCGGTGCCGTACAGCGCGGCCAGCCGCAGCGGATCCTTGCCCAGCACGCGCACCTCGATCCGCTCCGCGCCGGCCAGGACACCGTGGGCCTGGAGCTTCAGGTCGTACTGGTCGGACCAGAAGTACGGCACGGGGGTGAACGGGCGCCGCTCGCCGAAGCGTTCGCGGTCCAGCTCGGCCAGGAGGTTGCGGGCGGCGGCGAGGCCCTGCTCGCTGGCGTTCATCCGGTGCTCGATCCGCAGTTCCCGGCCCAGGGCGGAGTGGTACCAGCGGGCGACGTCACCGGCGCCGTAGAGCCCGGGGGCCGCGGCGCAGAACTCGTCGCAGCGCAGTCCGTCCGACAGGTCCAGGCCCGCCGCCCCGGCGCCGGGCCCGCGCAGCCAGTCGACGGCCGGGACGGAGCCGATGGCCAGCAGCACGTCGTCGGCCTCCACCACGGTGCCGTCGGCGAGCACGGCACCGGTAGCCCGGCCGGCCTCGGCGCGGACGCCGGTGACCGCCTGTCCCGAGCGCAGGATGACGCCGTGGGCGCGGTGGACGTCGGCGAGGAGCCGGCCGACCTCCGGGCCCAGCACCCGCCCCATCACCGTGTCCTCGGTGCCGACGAGCGTGACC
>NZ_JACBWZ010001243.1 GCF_013870595.1 Streptomyces sp. WELS2
GGATGTCGGTGACCGGCGGCAAGCTGTGCGCCGCGGTGGACCCGAGCCCGGCCCGCAGCTGCCTGCCCGCGAGCGTCCGGGGGGCCTCCCCGCACTTCGCCCAGTGGGAGACCGACCGGGAGACCGGCCGGCAGGCGGTCGCGCTGCGCTGGACGCGCGCCGGCAGCGTCACCCGGGTGACGATGAAGAAGCCGGTGTCGCTGTCGGGTTCGTCGGCGCTGGCGCTGCGGGTGTTCGTACCGCCGAACACCCGGGGAACGCGGCTCGACGTGTCGCTGACCGACACCTTCGGCAAGAAGGCGAAACTCGGCCAGGTCACCCTGGACGGCCTGCCCGGCAGCGAGCGGACCGCCTCCTACTGGGCGCGCGAGGTCCGGGTGCCCCTGACGGCGGCCGGCCGCGCCGGGCTGAAGCTGGGTTCGGTCAAGTCCCTCGAGCTCACGTCCCGTTCGGCCTCCGGGCGGGCCTGGCTGATGGACGCGTGGGGCTGGCGGGCCGGCACGCCCGCGGTGCGCGTGGAGGCGCTGCCGCGCGTGGACGTCGGCCGGACGACCGTGGCCGAGGGGGACTCGGGCACGCGCACCTACCGGATTCAGGTGCGGGTGACGGGCCGGGGCGGCAGCGGCCAGGTCCGGGTGTACGTCCTCGACCCGGTCACCGGGCGGGCGACGGACCGGCTGGTGACGGTGCGTCCGGGCGGGCATGAGGCTGATGTGCCGGTCGAGGTGCGGGGCAACACCCGCTACGGCACCGATGTGTCCCACGATGTGCTGGTCAAGGCGGTCCACGGCGCGGTCGTCGGCTCCTACCGGGGCGGGCTCACCGTGCGCGACGACGACCCGGCGCCCACGATGACCCTCACGCCGGTCGCCGCGAAGGTGACCGAGGGCCGGTCGCTGAAGTGGCGGGTGACGCTGTCGGAGCCGGTGGACGCGGACATGGACGCCTGGTTCGGGGCGGCGCCGGCCACCGCTCCGGAGCTGTCCACCAAGGACGTCCCGGCGACCTGGCTGCGGGACCAGTCCGGGGAGAAGCCCGACCCCGAACGGCCGCTGTCCAAGGTGTCCGCGCTCTGGCTGTGGGCGGACATCCCGGCGGGCCGCACGAGCGCGGAACTCACCGTGCCCACGGTCGAGGACCGGGTGCGGGAGTCCACCGAGTCGGTGCGGTTCCTCCAGCTCGACCCGCAGACCGGCAAGCCGCGGACCGGCGGCCTGGAGGCGACGGGCTCGGTGCTCGACGCGTCGTAGGGCCTACGGGCTCGGTGCGCGGACCACGGACACGGGACCCGGACCGCCGGCCTGGTGATCGCCCTGCACGTGGGCGCGATGCTCCTGCCGTCACCGCTCAGCGGCCGGCTCGTGGAC
>NZ_JACBWZ010001244.1 GCF_013870595.1 Streptomyces sp. WELS2
ACCGGGCCGCTGGATTGCCTTGTCCTGCTCGGCCGCCCCGCCGACACCCGCGACGAGTTGACCGCCCTGTCCGCCTCCCACCCTTGGACGAGTCGCTGCCGGACCTGTGCATGCGCGCCCTGTACGGCTCCGGACGACAGGCCGAGGCCCTGGCGGCCTACGAGGACATGCGCCGGCTCCTGCGTCACGAACCGCGCGTCGATCCGGCCAGGAACTGCGGCGCGTCCACGAGGCGGTGCTGCGGCGCGACGACGATGCGCCTCCTCGGCCGCGCACCGGCCCGGCCCGGCCGGCCTGCCCGAACGGCGTGTGACTCCGGTCACGCACAAACGCGGACTACAGGGGGGGCCAAGGGAGGAGTCGGACGTCTGTTGTCGGCGGCCATCAGACCGCGGACAAGGGGTGGCTTCACACGGTGGCTCCGGCCCGTGCGCCGCTCCGCGCGCGGGCCGGACGACCGCCGCCTCGGCCCGCAGACCGGAGAAACCGAGGACACCGTGCCCACCGACCCCACGCCCGGCCCCGCGGCCGAGGACCGGCCGGACCCCGCACAGCCTCCCCACGCGGGACGGGCCGCAGGCGGCTCTTGCGGCCTGCGTGCCCGGCGTCGAACCTGACCGCGACGGCCGCCAAGCGCGCACCGCCCTCGACGAACTGTTCCCCACTCCACTGCCCGACCACGCCGACCTCCCGGCGGGGTGGCGGGAACGCTCGCCGAGCGCGGTTTGCCGGCTTCCCAGGACGGCCTGCGCGCCTACGTCGGGCTGCCCAGCACCGACCGAGCCGCACGGTGCAGCGAAACGGCTGCCGCCTGCCGTGGGCGGTCATGATCACGCAAGCCGTATGCTGCGACCGTCCGGCGAGCCGCCCGCTGAAAGGAAACCGTCCCACCGTGTTCCAGGAGACCCCCGTCTACGACCGCCTCGTCGCCGAACGCGGCGACATCCCCGTCCAGGTCCGCGGTGAAGCCGACCGGATACGCCGCGACCTGGCACGCGTACTGCCCTGGGCAACCACCACCCATCCCGGTGCACCGCAGAACGTCTTCGAGCCCAAACACCTTCCCACCGCCCTGTGAGGGCGGTGACAGCAGCGGCTGAAGAGAGCACCCGGGTCGCGACGAGGCCGGCCGGGCTCGTGATGGATGTCGGCGAGGGGCACGCCTGATCGCCGAGTCCCGTCCGGCTGAGTCCTCCCGGCCATCGACTGCCCGCTCCGGGCGGTGTGCCCGCGTTCCGCTGTGCCCCCGCCCAGCCGGTCCCCGCCCCGCCCGGCGTCGTGCGGCACGCCGCCCGTCAGTACGCGTCATCGTTCCGGCCCTGCCCTGACCCCGCCTGTAGGCCCCTGGCCAAGGGGTTCGCAG
>NZ_JACBWZ010001245.1 GCF_013870595.1 Streptomyces sp. WELS2
CGCTGCCGCTGGCGGCCGGCGGCGGGGCGCTGGCCGTGGAGATGATCCGGGTCAACCACTACGGCCGGGACGCGACGCCGGGCGCGGTGCAGGGCTCGCTGGCGGCGCTGGGCGCGGCGCTGGCGGAGCAGGGCCTGACGGTCGATCCGGCCGCCGCCCGCCGGGCCGCGGAGGACGCCTGGCACTGAGGTGCGTTCGCCGTTCCCGGGGGCTCCGCTCCCGGGAACTTTTTTATGCCCGGACGTTACCGAAACCCACTCCATTTCTTTTTCACAATTCCCGCCAATTCGCCGGACGATAGCTTCCCATCTTCTTCTGCCCGCTTTTTGCACAGCTAAACGAGCAACTTTTCCGGCAGGTTTCTCCGGCATTTCGGGCTGTGACGCACTCCACAGTGAACGACATTTGCCCCGATTTTCCCGGGTGCATTCCGGACATACTTCACGGCAGCCGAAGAGTCTCCGCGCCGACTCCCGTGCACTTTCGAATTCACCTCGCTAAATTCGTGCCGCATGACCGCCGCACCCGCAGACCTGCTCATCGAAAGTCCGGCGACCAGCGACGGAGCCGCGCTCTGGCGCATCGCCAAGGAATCGAAAACCCTCGACCTGAACTCCTCCTACAGCTATCTGCTGTGGTGCCGGGACTTCGCCGGCACCTCGGTGGTGGCCCGCGGCGCGGACGGGGAACCGGTCGGCTTCGTCACCGGTTACCTGCGGCCCGGCCGCCCCCGCACCCTGCTCGTCTGGCAGGTGGCCGTCGACGCCTCCCACCGGGGCTGCGGCATCGCCGCCAGGCTGCTGGACGGGCTGACCGCACGCCTCGTCGCCGAGCGCGGCATCACCGAGCTGGAGACCACCATCACCCCCGGCAACACCGCCTCCGAGCGCCTGTTCACCTCGTTCGCCGAGCGGCACGGCGCACGGGTCCGCCGCGAGGTGCTGTTCCCCGCCGACCTGTTCCCGGGCGGCTCGCACGACCCCGAAGTCCTCTACCACATCGGCCCGTTGACCGAGTCCACCGCCCACTGAGGAGCGATTCACCGTGACCATCACCCAGCCCGACCTGAGCGTGTTCGAGACCCTCGAATCCGAGGTACGCAGCTACTGCCGCGGCTGGCCCACCGTCTTCGACCGGGCCCGGGGCAGCCGGATGTACGACGAGGACGGCCACGCCTACCTGGACTTCTTCGCCGGCGCCGGATCACTCAACTACGGCCACAACAACCCGGTGCTGAAACGGGCGCTGCTCGACTATCTGGACCGGGACGGCGTCACCCACGGCCTGGACATGTCCACCACCGCCAAGCGGACCTTCCTGCGCACCTTCCAGGACCTGGTGCTGCGCCCGCGGGAC
>NZ_JACBWZ010001246.1 GCF_013870595.1 Streptomyces sp. WELS2
CGTGCCCGGTCTCCCGGAGCCGGCGGGCGGGCGGGTTCCAGCTGTCCACGAGGGTGCGCTGCTCCGCGGCGGAGAGCATGGGCAGTTCGGCCAGGGTACGGCCCGGGCCGTCCGCCATGCCCTCCAGCAGGCGGTGCAGATGGGCGGTCATCCGGGCCACGGTCGCCGCGTCGAACAGGTCCGTGTTGAACTCGGCGGTCAGCACCGAGCCGCCGTCCGGGTCCGGGGTGAACTCCAGGACCAGGTCGAAACGGGCGGCCGGGCGGGGCAACGGGTGTTCGGCCAGGCGCAGTTCCCCGGCGAGCGGCGGCACGGGCAGCGGGCTCTGCTGTACGACGAGCGCCTGGACCAGCGGGGTGCGGCTGGGGTCGCGGGGCGGGGCGAGTTCCTCCACCACCCGGTCGAAGGGCACGCCGTCGTGGGCGAAGGCGTCCAGCACGGTCGTCCGCATGCTCTCCAGGAACCGGTCCACGGTGACCCGCTCGTCCACGTCGCCGCGCAGGACCACCGTGTTGGCGAAGAACCCGGGCACGTCCTCCAGCTCCCGCCGGCCGCGCCCGGTGGTGACGGTGCCGAACGCGATGTCCCGCTGACCGGAGTAGCGGGAGAACAGCAGCGCGGCGGCACCCGCGAACAGGGTGAACAGCGTGGTGCCGCGCCCGGCGGCCAGGTGGCGCAGCCGCGTCGTCAACTCGGCGGGCAGAGTGTGCCGGTGGGCCGCGCCGGCGGTGGTGCGCACGGCGGGACGCGGCCGGTCCGTGGGCAGTTCCAGCTGCTGCAGACCCGCCAGGTGCCGTTTCCAGTAGGCGAGATCGGCGCTGTCCGCGTCGCCGGTCCGCTGTCGCCGCTCCCACAGCGCGAAGTCCGGGTACTGCACGGCGGGTTCGGGCAGCCCGGCGGGCTCGCCGGTGGTCTCGGCGTGGTAGAGGGCGGCGAGTTCGCGGGTGAGGATGCCGACCGACCAGCCGTCGGTGACGATGTGGTGCTGCGCGAGGAGCAGTACGTGCTCCTCGGCGCCCAGCCGGACGAGCAGGGCCCGGGTGAGCGGACCGGCCGCCAGGTCGAAGGGCCGTTCCAACTCCTCGGTGAGCAAGGCCTCGACGGCCTCGTCCGCGTGCGGGGCTCCGGACAGGTCGGCCGTGCGCAGCGGCAGCTCCGGCTCCGGCGCGACCCGCTGGACGCCCTGGCCGTCGGCGGTGGCGAAGGTGGTGCGCAGGGAGGCGTGGCGGGCCGCGAGCCGGTGCAGGGAGCGGCGCAGCGCGTCCGGGTCCAGGGCGCCGCGCAGCCGCAGGGCCACACCGGTGTTGTACTCGGTGCCGCCGCCGGAGAGGTCGTCCAGGTACCAC
>NZ_JACBWZ010001247.1 GCF_013870595.1 Streptomyces sp. WELS2
GGATCCCGGAGCGCCCCTACGACAGCGACCCCAACCGTCCAGGGCGGCGGGGCCGGCTGGGCGGCGGCCGGTGTCATGAGGGCCGCCGGCAGCAGCGGAAGGAGGACCGCGAGAACCCGTACGACCTTGGCCATGTGTGCCCGCCCTTC
Source organism: Streptomyces sp. WELS2 (assembly GCF_013870595.1). Taxonomy (GTDB): domain Bacteria; phylum Actinomycetota; class Actinomycetes; order Streptomycetales; family Streptomycetaceae; genus Streptomyces. The sequence goes on from NZ_JACBWZ010001247.1 coordinate 150, forward strand.
AAGGACGCCGATCCGGGACGCCCTTCGCAGCGAAAATGCCACAACCGGGACCGACACGCCGTGCACCGCCCGCAGATCCACCCGTTCGGCGCATCGGAGGGCCCGGCGCGTTCATGATTCGTTCAACGTGCGCGCCGTCCGGGCCGGTTACCTTAGGTGCCGTGACCGGATGGGCGTTCGACGCTTGCGGCGCCCTGGCGCCGGTGTCCTGGGAGGGGAGAGCAGCGATGGCGGTGTGCAAGAGGTGCGGGGAGGAGAGGCGCCGGTGGCCTCGGTCGTGTTCCCGGTGCGAGTCCGGGTGGGACCGGGCGGAGACGACCGCGGACGTCGCCGGACTCGCGGTGGAAACGGGGCTGTTCGGGTGGGTCGGACGAGGTGTCGTGGGCATGGTGCGGCTGGTGGGGCGCGCGCTGGACTGACCGGACCGGCCCGCACGCGGGGTGACCGCGGCGGTCCCGGACCGCAGGGCTAATCCGCGGGAACGGACGGTGCCCCTCCCGGGTGTACGGGCGTCCCGGGGTGCAGGGCGCCCTCCAGGGTGAGCAGCCGCAGCTTGCGCTCGAGTCCGCCCGCGTACCCGGTCAGCGCGCCGTTCGCGCCGATCACCCGGTGGCAGGGGCGCAGGATGAGCAGCGGGTTGGCGCCGATCGCCCCGCCGACGGCGCGCACGGCGGCGCGGGGGGCGCCGATCCGGGCGGCGATCTCCCCGTAGGTGACGGTGGTGCCGTAGGGCACCTCGTCCAGCGCTGCCCACACCGCCCGCCGGAACTCGGTGCCGGACGCCCGCAGCGGCAGCCGGAACTCCGTGCGCTCGCCGGCGAAGTACGCGGCGAGCTGCTCGGCGGCGGCCCGGAACGGTCCGCGGTCGGCCCGCCAGTCGTCGCGCACGCTGCGGCCGCCCTTCTGCCCGGGCACGGACAGCGAGGTCAGCGCGCCGTCCGCGTCCGCGGTGAGCAGCAGCGGCCCGACGGGGGCGTCCAGGTGGGTGTAGTACACGGTGGTCATCGGACCGGGGTTCCTCGCTTCGTGAGGGAGTGGGTGAGGGTGTCGCGCCGGTCGGGTGGGCCCGGCGCTCACGGGATCCGCTCCCCCGCCACCCGCAGGTGCCGCACGGCGTACGACCGCCAGGGCCGCCAGGTGTCGGGGAGGCCGGCGCCGGGCGGGGCGACGTCGGGGTCGCCGAGGGCGCGGACGCG
>NZ_JACBWZ010001248.1 GCF_013870595.1 Streptomyces sp. WELS2
CGGTGCGGGCGCGCTGCTCGCCGGTACGGTCCTCTACCGCAAGGCCCGGGCCGCCAGGTGAGCGGACACCGGTGACCGGGACCCGGTGACCGCATGGCGGCGAGCGGAGAACGGAGCGGGCCCTGCCATGCCGGCGGGGCCCGCTCCGTACGTGCCGCCCGGCCCCGTGGCCGGGCTCACCATGTGGCCCGCACCTGGCGGATGATCCGCCGGCGCAGCCGCACCTTGCGACTGCCGTCGCGCAGCAGACTCAGTCGGTCCAACTCCCAGTGTCCGTACTCGGCATGGTCCGTCAGCAGACGCGTCGCCTCCTTGCGGGAGACCCCGCGAGGTACGTACACGTCGACAAATTCGTATTCCGGCATCGCATCTATTGTGCGGGCTGGTGCCCGGTACGGATAGCGTCTGCACTATGTCTGATGCTGCGCAGCCCACCGCTGCCGAGGTACGCGCCGCCGCCGAGGCGGTCAAGACCGCGCTCGACCGTCATCTGGCTGCGATCGAACGCAGGTCGGGAGAGGACGACCCGGCCGTCTCCGAGGCGTTCAACCAGCTGGCCGCAGCCGCCGAGGCCTACGACGAGCTGCTCTACGACCGCTACGACGAGGTCACGCCCTTCGAGATCCCCGGCGCCGAGGACACGCTGCCGCCGTACGCCGGGCCCGGGGAACCCCATGCGGTCAGTGTGCTGATCCGACGCGACTACACCGTGGCGGAACCCCAGCGTCTGCTCGCCCAGGCCCAGCGGGTCGAGGCGGCGGAGTACGACGACGGCGGGGACGAGGACGAGGCCGCCGGCAGCGTCCCCGGCGCGCTGGGGATCCTGTTCGGCGAGTTCGAACCGGACGAGATCGCCTCCCGGCACAAGGAGTTCGGCCTGGAGGAGGGCGACTCCACGCTCTGGGTGACGGCGGCGGAGGAACCACCCGAGGCCGGGGAGTGGCTCTCGGCGCCGTTCGAGCACATCGAGCCGCAAGCCGTGGTGTGCCGCTTCGACGTGAGCGCCGTCTTCGACGACGACGCCTCCGACGACGAGGACGAGGACGAGCTGGACTTCGCCGAGGACGACGAGGAGGAGCTGGAGCCGCTCGACGCCGACAAGTGAGGCGGATCCGGCGGTGCCGTGCGGGCCGGGCCCGGGACGGCACCGCCGGGTGCCCGCTCTCCCCTCGCCACGGCGTGGAGGAGGGCGGGTCAGCTCGCCGGCACCTGCGTGCGCAGCAGGGTCCCCAGGCGGGTGGTGCGGGGCTTGGCCGGGACCTCCGCGACCGCCCTGGGCAGGGCCTGCTCCACGCCGTGCACCACGGACAGATGCCGTTCCGCCCGGCCGAACGCCGTGTACACC
>NZ_JACBWZ010001249.1 GCF_013870595.1 Streptomyces sp. WELS2
ACGGATTCGACCTCGGTCCGTACCTTCTCCGCGTGTTCCGGGTGTTCGGCGAGGACCTGGCCGCGCGGCCCGCGCCCGTCCTCCGGCGCCGGCACATAGGGCGGGTTCGCCAGGATCAGGTCGTAGGAACGGCCCTTGACCGGCGCGAAGAGGTTGCCGCGCCGGATGCGCACCGGCAGCCGGCTCAGCCAGGCGTTCAGCCGGGCCGTCCACACCGCCTGCCGGGACACGTCCACCGCGGTCACCTCGGCGCCCTGCCGGGCCGCCGCCAGCGCCAGGGCCCCGCTCCCGGTACCCACGTCCAGTACGCGGGCCCCCGGCGGCGGGGCCTCCTCGCGCAGGGCCTCCGCCAGCATCTCCGTGTCGTCCTGGGGGGCGTACACGCCCGGAAGCAGCAAAAGGTTCACGTACTCCGAATGCCCTTCGTTTCAGGATGTATGGGAAATCCGCCGCTCGGTCTCCCGCTGTCCCGTCGTCCCCAGGGGCATCCGCAGGCACGAGCGGCCCGCCCGCCAGTCGGTCAGCAGCCGCCGGGCCAGCCGGTCCTCCAGGTACTCGGTCGCGTCGATCCCGAAGGCCACGTCCGGCGCCAGCTCCGGCTCCTCGGTGAGCAGCCCGCCGATCACCTCGTGCCGGACCACCTGCTCGTGCACCGCGTCGGCCTCCACGTGCTCGTCGTAGAAGAACTCGGCGGCCGGGCCGGCCCCGGTGCGGCGCATCGCCTCGGCGAGCCGGCGGGAGGCGGGCGAGGAGGTGATCTCCACCTCGGCGAAATGGCCCACCAGCGCGCCGCGCAGCTCCCGGTGCAGGCCGAACAGGGACATCATGTTGACCAGGGCCAGCATCTCGGCCGGGGCCGCGTCCAGGTGGCGGCCGTAGGCGGTGTCCAGCCCCAGGTCCGTCATCAGGTCGGCGAACAGGCGCGCGTGCACCCGGTCGGCCCGGCCGCCGCCGAACTCGTCGTACTCCACCGCGGCCATCGCCGCCTTCGCCCGGCCCCACAGCCGCGGCAGTACCCAGGCGTGCGGGTCGGCCTCCTTCAGGTGGTACAGCGAGCGCAGTGCCGCGTATTCGCGCAGCTGCCACAGCTCGCCCTCCTTGTGCAGGAAACCGGCGACCCCGGTCCCCTCGGCCGGCTCCACCAGCAGGGCGCCGAGCGCGTCGTCCAGACTGTCGTGGACCGGGGTGTCGGCGCGCAGCGCGCCCAGGAAACGTTCCTCCAGCGCGGCCCGCACCCGCAGCAGGCCCGGGTCCCACTCGCGCTCCGCGGGCACCCCGGCGAAACCGCGGTAGTGCAGCTCGTAGCAGACGTACAGGGCGAGCTGGAGGTCGTCTCCGTACGGG
>NZ_JACBWZ010000125.1 GCF_013870595.1 Streptomyces sp. WELS2
TCCGCGCAGGCCGTCCACCACTCCCGCGACCTGGGTGCGCAGGCCGATGCCGAGGCCGGCGACGAGCAGGACGTCTCCCGGTGAGCCGGCTGCTGCGCGGCGCGGTGACCGCCAACGCCGACCGGCTGCGCGTGGAACAGCTGCGGGAGGAACTGCTGCCCGCCCACCCCGACCCGGTCACCACCGCCGCCTGGTTCAACTACCAGGAACGTCTGACCCCCACCGCACCGCCACCGCTGCTGCCCGCACCGCTCACGGCACCGCCCGACGGGACCGTCCACCCCGACCGCGACCGGCGGCGGGGCAGGCCGTTCGTCCTCAAGGTCTACCGCTACCACGACCGCGCGCTCCTGCACCTGCTCTGGCAGGACGGGATCGCCACCCGGGCCTTCGCCCACGACCTGCTGCACACACTCACCGACCGTGTCTTTCACCTCGCCGCCGCGGCGGCGTCCCCCATCGGAGGATGACCATGGCAGACCTCTTCGACCTCGCCCAGCACCTGATAGACCTGTCCGCCGCCGAGCAGAAGCAGGTGATCGACGACATCGGCGTACCGGTGCGCGGTATCACCGGGGCCTCCGGTGCCGCCGCGATCAGCGCGTTCGGTCCCAGCATGGGACTGGACCTGCTGGAACTCCGGTCGGGCAGTTCGTTCCCCCTGCACGTGCACGAGGGTGACCACCTGCTCTACGTCCTCGAGGGCACCGGGGCCCTCCACATCGACGGTGTGGACTACCGGCTGCGACGCGGCCAGTCCATCTTCGTGCCCGCCGTCTACCCGCACGGACTGCGCGGCCCCGACGGCGGGGAGCGGCTGCGCGTCCTGTCGTTCAGCACCCCGCACCATCCCATCGACTCGGCGGAGCGCATGACCGTCGTGCGCGACGAGACCCTCCGCCCGGCATGACGGGCTGGGACGAGGAGTTCGAGGCGCTGGTGCGCGGCGCGGCCTCCCGGCTGCCCGCCGGCATCCCCCTGGACACCGACACCGACCTGTCCGCCCACGGTCTGGACTCAGTCGAGGTCGTCGCGCTCATCATGCGCATCGAGACCGCCTACGGAATCGTCATGCCGGACGAACTGCTCCAGTACGCCAACTTCGCCACGCCCGGCGCCCTGTGGGCGGTGCTGGAGAAGGTGCGCGGGGGAGGGGCCCGATGACGACGAGCACCGCCCTGCCCGCCCTCGACGAGATCGCGCGGATCCTGCGGGCCAACGCGGACCGCGCCGACCGTGACGCCGTGCTGCCCGAGGAGAACCTGTCCGTGCTCCGGGAAAGCGGGCTCCTCGCCCTGCTCGTCCCCACCGGGCACGGCGGGCTCGGCGGAGACCTGTCCGATGTCGCCGCCACCGCCCGGACGCTGGCCGGCTCCTGCCTGTCCACGGCACTGGTGTGGGCCATGCACATCTCCCAGACCGAGGCACTGCTGCGTTTCGCCGGACCCGGTCTGCGCGCGCACCTGCTGCCACGCCTCACGTCCGGACGGCTCTACCTGGCCTCGGTCACCACCGAGACCGGACGCGGCTCCGGCCTGTTCACCGCGCTGACCCCGCTGACCACCCACGACGGCGTGGTCCGTTTCACCGGCCGGCAGGCCCCGGTCGTCACCGGCGGCCGGCACGCCGACGGATTCCTGATCACCCTCCGGTCGGCTCCCGACGCCGCACCCGGATCGGTGTCCCTGGTCTACGCCGACCGTGCCGACCTGCGCCTCTCCACGGTCGGCGGATGGGACCCGCTGGGCATGCGGGGCACCGAGAGCCGGGGCCTGCTGCTGTCCGGCGCGGTGCCCGCCCACCACATCGTCGGGGACCCCGGCGGGTTCGGCGACATCGCCCGGGAGAGCATGGTGCCCACCGCGCACATCGGCTGGGCGGCGTGCTGGCTGGGTGCCGCGCACGCGGGGTTCGCCGCCCTCCTCGGCGACCTGCGCGGGGCCGGAACGCCACCGGGGGAGGTGGCACGCGAGCGGCTCGCCCGGATACGCGTGGACCTCGACCTCGCGAGCACCTACCTGAACCGGGTGGTCGAGTTCGCCGAAGACGCGCGGCGGCACGGCGAGTCCTTGAGCACGCCGCTCGCCCAGATACGGCTCAACTCGCTGAAACTGGCGGTGTCGGAGACCGCGGCGCGCATCGCCGAGGCACTGCTGCGCGCCACGGGCATGACCGGTTACGCGAACCGTCCCGAGGTCGCCCGCCTGCACCGGGACCTGTCCTCGGCGCCGCTGAACCACTCCAACGACCGCATGTGGCCCGCCACCGGTGCCCTCACCCTGCTCGACCCCACCGTCCGACTGCTGTGACGCGCGACCGACCGGCCGCTCCGAGGGGATTGCGAATGCCCACGTACACGGTGCCACTGACCACTCCGGTGCCCGCCGCTCTCGCCGGGGAGCTGGCGAGCCGGCTCTACCACGCCGACGAGCGCATCACCGGGTTCACCCTGCCCGACGAGGGCACCGATGTCGCCGAAGTGGTGATCACCACCGATCTCCCGGTCGCCGCCGCGGAGTTGAACCGCAGGGTCGGGGACCTCGTCCGGTCCGACGTCCTGCCCCAGCGGGTGGTCACGCCCCGGCTCCTGTGGCGCTCCCCGCACCGTCCCGCTCGCCGCCCGCACGTCTACCGGGATCTGCTGGACAGCGGTGCCGTGCACGAGAGCGCGCCCGGACAGGTCACGGTCGCGGAACCGTTGCTGGGCCTCATGCGAGACCTCGACCAGGCGCTGCTGGACCTGGCCCGGGACCGGTTCGGCGCCGAGGAACACGATTACCCCCAGCTGATTCCCACCGCCACCCTGGCCCGCGCCGGCTATCTGGGTTCGTTCCCCCAGCACGTCCTGCTGACCTCACGGGTCCACGCCCACCTCGACGGCTACCGCGCGTTCACCCGCGCGATCGGCCGCGGGACACCGTCCTCAGGCGTGGTCGACGCGCACACCACGCACGCGGGACTCGCGGTCCCGCCCGCGGTCTGCTACCACACCTACGCCCGCCACAGCGACCGCGCGATGACCGCACCCCTGACCGTGGTGACCGCCCGCGCCCGCTGCTTCCGCCACGAGTCCCGCTACTGTCATTCCCTGGAACGCCTCTGGGACTTCACGATGCGCGAGACCGTTCTCCTCGGTGAACAGGACAGGGTGCTGGCCGCTCGCGAGGCTTACCTGACCGCGTTGCGGGCCGTCGTCACGGACTGGGGTCTGGCAGGGCACATCGAATCCGCCAACGACCCGTTCTTCGCCACCCCCGACACCGCCCGCCAGGTCTGGTCCCAGCGTCTGATGGAGCTCAAGTACGAGCTGCGGCTGCCGGTCGCGGAGGGACGTACGGTCGCGGCCGCCTCGGTGAATGTCCACGGCACCCACCTGGCCAAGGCCTTCGGCATCACCACGGCGAGCGGGTATCCGGGCTTCACCGGCTGCGTCGCCGTGGGCCTGGAGCGGCTCGCCTACGCCTTCGTGCACCAGCACGGCGCCGATCCCCGCAACTGGCCGCGGGTGCGCCGTCCCGGGAACACCTGAGATCCGGGACGTGCCGGCGTGCGCGGCACCGCGACCGGGGGCTCCGGGCGGGCGGGAAGCCACCCCGGGCTCACCTTCCGGCGGCCGGGACGAGGCCGGGTGCCAGCCGGTGGGAGACCGACTCCATCAGCGGCCTGCGCTTGGTGTTGTGGAAGGCCGCGATGCGCCATCTGCCGTCCTCCTGCCGGACCAGGGTGTAGGTCTGGATCTTGGTGAGCTTTCCTGGCCGATCGCCCTTGAAGGTGTCCCCGCGCCCGTTCACCACCGCGACGTCCGGGCCGTGGAACCGCACGGCGAGGACCTCGTCCGCGAGCCGGGTGCCCTTGAGGAAGGTGGTGAACAGCGTGCGGTGACTGTCCACGATGTCCTGGCGCCCCTGGTAGAGGGTGCCGACATAGGTGACATAGGTGGCGTCTTCGGTGAACAGCTCGCCGTATGCGTCGGCGTCGTGCCGCTCCCACGCGGTGACGAGTTCTTCCAGCACGGAGGTGACCGCGGCGATGTCTCGGGTGCTTGCCCGCATGGTGGAGGACTCCCTGTTTGGCTACACTGAGGCAGACTTTGATCGTGAACAGTATCTGCATGTGTGCAGATTAATGTAGAGAGGACCTCCGGCGATGGCAACCCCTTCGGGCGGCGGGGACGAGCAAGTGATCTTCCGTCAGTACTTGGACGCGGTGGGTCTCCAGGGCCTGGCCGGCGCGGAAGCCGCCGGGATGCACACGTCGGAGTGGTACGCACTCAGCCTGATCGCTCTCGAGGGCGGTCTCACCTCGGGCGAACTCGCCACGAGGACGGGACTCACCACCGGTGCCACCACGCGCCTGATCGACCGCCTCGAACGGGCCGGATACGCCCGCCGCACCGCGGACCCCTCGGACCGCAGGCGCGTCATCGTGGAGCCGGTCCCGGACGCGCTGGCCGGTATCGAGGAGGTCGTGGCCCCCGCCCGCCGTCACATCGCCGAGGTCCTGTCCCGCTACACCCCGGAGCAGCGCAGGCTGCTCTTCGACTACTTCGAGCACGCCGCGCCCGCGTTCCGGGCGGCCACCGAGGAGATCCGCAAGGCCATGGCCCCACGGCGCAGGAAGGCCGCCCGGGCGAAGGACGACCACTGACGGCGAGGGCGCGGTGGAGGCGTCGGCGCAGCGGCCGGAAGTGAGCAGCGTGGCGGCACACCGGTCGGTCGCCCGGCCGGGTGACCGCGGCTTTCAGCGGGCCCGCACCGGCGCAGCGCCGCGTACCCGCGGCCGTACCCCGGTCATAGCGAAAGGTTCACCATGGCAGTCGTCCGTACCGCCGGTTCCCACTGGGAAGGCACCCTCCAGGACGGCCGGGGCACGGTCACCCTCGCCTCCTCCAACGCCGCCACGCACGAGGTGAGCCGGGTCGATGCCCGTGACCTGATGGTCGTCATCCCGGCCACCGATGCCCAGGCCGAGGACCAGGCGGCCGCCGGTCATCCGGTCCAGCGTGGCGGCCTGCTTGGCCAGGAGGGCCGTATCCCGCAGCGGGGCGAGGAGCACCTCGGTCGTGGCAGGGTCGCCGATGGGCAGGCCGATACCGACGTTCATGAGGGAGCCTCCGAAAGGAGGGAAGGGTCGACGAATACTGCTGCCGCCCCTCCGGCACCTCAAGGCGGTGGGACGCTCCCGTTCTGCGGCCTACTTCCGGGGGAGCCTCTCATCGGAGTGCCCTCACCCTAGGGCGGCCGAAATTCCGGCGGCAAGCCGATTCCGGCCGCGCGACCGCCGGTTGCCGAGTCCTTCCGCTCAGGAGCCCGGGCCGGACGAACGGCGGGGGCGGGTGGCGAAGCACCAACGGTTGGCGGCCAAGGCGTCGTTCGGCTCCGGGCGGGGGCCACGGCCGTGCACGGCGGTGAAGTCGTACGGCGTGCGGGTGACCACCGTCCAGCCCCGCGCGGCGAGTTCGCCCGCCGTGTCGGGACGTGGCCCGCCGTCGAACAGGGCGAGCAGGTCGATCCCGGTCCGCTGCCGGGCAGCGGCATAGACCGGACTGGCCCGTACCCGCGGCCCCTCGACGCCCGGCTTGACCTCGTACGCCAGCGAACTGCCCACGGTGCTCAGCCGGTCGATCGTGGCCACAAGGCGGCGTTCGGCCGCCGCCGGGAGGTAGAGCAGCAGCCCCTCGGCGAGCCACGCCGTGGGCACGGCGGTATCGAAGCCCGCCTCCACGAGGGCGTCGGCCCAGTCGAGCCGGAGATCGGCCGGAAGGACCCGGCGCCCGGCCGTGGGGGCGGCGCCGATCCGGTCGAGTACCGCTTGCTTGAACGTCAGCATCCCGGCCGTGTCCACCTCGTGGATCACACAGCCCGGCGGCCAGTCGAGCCGGAACGCCCGGCAGTCCAGGCCCGCCCCGAGCAGGACCACCTGCCGGACGCCCCGGCGTGCCGCGTGGAGCAGGTGGTCGTCCAGGACACGGGTGCGCAGACCGAAGTACCGCCCGAGCCGGCCCCACAGCGGGTCGCCCTCACCGGCGGGCACCTGTTCCGGACGCACCGGCCAGCCGGCCGAGGCCGGTGCCGCGCGCACGAAGTGCTCCGCGAACGGATCCCGGGCCAGCGCGTCGGGGCGATGGGTCTCGATGGCCCGGGCCGCGGCCACCAGCAGGGCCGTGCGGCCCACGCCCGCCGCGACGGCGGGGTTCAGTCCGTCGGCCGTGCGCACGTCTTCTCCTCGGCTCGGTCCACCGGTGCCGTCCAGGCCCGGGGATCGTCGGCGGTGGTGGTCCGGGCGCCGTAGACGAGCCGCATGAACCTCAGCACGGCGTCGTACGGCAGGTGCAGCGCGGCCGTGCAGTCCGTCAGCACGGTCACGTGGAAGCCCTTCTGGAACGCGGTGCGGGCCGTGGTGTCCACGCACACGTCCGCGTACAGCCCGGCGAGGACCACATGGCGCACGCCCCGCGCGCCGAGGTACTCCTCGAAACCGTCGGACAGGAAGGCGTCGAAGCAGGCGCGTTTGGTGAACACCCGCTCGTCCGGCGCCGGGACGACGGCGTGGAACCGCGCGCCCCACGACCCCTCCAGGCACTTGGGCCGCTTGCCGAGCGTACGGTCCCGCAACCGCCAGCTTGGCCCCTGGTGTTCGGGGTCGCCGACGAAGCGTACGAAGAGCACCTCGACACCGTGCTCCCGTGCCCGGGCCACCGCCCGGACACAGCCGGCGACGGCGCGTTCCAGCACGGCCGTGTCCTCCCCGAAGCGGGCCAGGGTCGCCGGACCGGCGCAGAAGTCGTTCTGCAGGTCCACGACGACCAGGGCCGTCCTGTCCGGTTCCGGGCCGGTCATGACCCGCCGACCAGGGCGTTGTCCTTCGGGCCACCACCGGTCCGGGAGGCGTCGAGCAGGGCGAGCAGGGCGTCGACCACGCCGCTGGTGGAGTGCCGCCCACCGAGGTCCGGGGTGTGCACGCCCCGCTCGTCCAGGGCGCGCAGGGCCTGCTCGGTGGCCCGTACCGCTCCCCGGCAGCCGGCGTGGCGTTCCGCGACGAGTGCCGCGGCGCGGATCGTCGCCACCGGGTTGACGAGATCCCGGCCGGCGAGGTCGTCGGCGGACCCGTGGACCGTCTGGTACTCGACCAGGCCGGACAGCCCGGGATCGAGGCAGACGTTCTCGGTGCAGCGGCTCTCCTGCCGGTCGGAGCCGAACCGGTCGAGCAGCATGACGTGCATGATGTCGGCCCACTCGTTCCCGGCGACGATCAGCGTGCGGTCGGGCAGGCCGTGGGTGATGAGGTTGCGGTTGACCGTGTCCGGCTGGAACAGGTCGACGCGTATGCCGAGCCGGTCCGCGAGTTCGGCCACCCAGGCGTCCAGGGCGCCGTCCAGCAGGTGGAACTTGTAGGCCATGACGATGCGGTCGGGCGGTCCGTCCGGCCACTCGCGCCTGGCCCGGTGCAGGGCGTACGTGACCACGGCCTCGGTGATCTCCCGGCTGAAGGTCATGGTGCGGGTGACCTCGCCTTCGGTGTGCCGGTTGTCCCCGGTGTAGAACCCCTGGGCCTGGTCCCGCACCAGCAGCAGCGAGCGACCCGCGCCGGTGAGGAGGTCGACCTTCACGGAGCGCAGCCGCTGCCGGACGAGGTAGAGCGACTGGGCGTTGACGGCGGTGCGGAAGACCGCCCGGGTGCCCCGCGCGGCCAGGGTGCGGCAGAACCGCTCGTAGTGGTCCGCGTCCTCGGCGGTCAGCGCCTGGATCCGGGCCACGTCCGGTTCGGCGCGCAGCGACACGTACGAGTGGTAGAGGCGGGGGGAGCGCTCGATCGCCACGCCGTGCGGATGCCCGGCGGTCAACGCGCCGAGCACCCGCTCGAAGACGTCCGCGACCTCGGGTCCGGTGCCCCGGCCCACCGCCAGTCCGACAACGGGCCGCACCGTGCCCGATTCCCCCGCGGGCGCGGGGACCCGGGGGAGGTTCATCGGACGGTGCCCGCGGTGAGGTGGTCGCCGGGGATGCCGGCCTTCTCGGGACGGTAGTAGTCCCTGATCCCGTCGGCCCAGGTGGTCACGGGGACACGCTCGCCGTCGACGGGCTGGAAGGCGTCGAACAGGGCGTCGGTGTTGGGGCGTTGGAATCCGATGGCCGTCATCAGGGCGGTGAAGTGCGGGCGCTCGACGAAGCCGTCACCGTCGGGGTCGCCGATGGTGGCGAGGGCGTCCGCGAACTCGTCGACCGTGGCGTCGAACCGCTCCGGGTCGAGGACGATCGCGGTGAACTCCTCCGGGCTGACGCGCCCGTCGCCGTCGGTGTCCAGCTCCCGGACGAGTGTCTGCCAGTAGTGGCGGAAGGCGTCGAGCAGCCGGCTCTTCGCGCCGTCGCCGGCCTCGGGCACCGCCGCGATGACCCGCGTGCCCATCAGCTCGAAGTCGTCCGCTTCCAGGACGCCGTTGCCGTCGGCGTCGAACAGGGAGAAGACGAGCTGGACGCGGTCGTTGGCCTCGGTGGTGGGCATGGTGTGTCCCCTTACGACGGAGGAGCGGTTCGAGGGATGGCCGAAGGGCTGTCCGGATCCCTGAAGATGCGCCCGGCGGACGCCGGTGGATCCCGGCCCCGCGGCCCGACCACTATCGGCGCGCCCCCGTCGCCCCGGCGCGAAAAGCGGGGCGCGTGCACACGAAAGAAGGGAATCCGTCGGCCGGCGCATGAAACGGCACCATCCTGGAAAGGGCCCCCGCCCCCACCGTTGTGCCGGCCACGGACGTCACCCGCGTGTGCGGACGAGGTCGTGGGTGAGGTCGGTGAAGGCGCGTGCGGCGGCGCTCTGGTAGGCGTCGGTGCGGGTGAGGAGCGCGACGGTGCGCACCGGCAGGGGCGGGTCGAGGGGGACGAGGGCGAGGTGGGGGTGGTCGTGGGCGATGGCGTCGGGCAGGACGGTGGCCAGTGTGGTGCGCCGGACGATCGCGGTGAGGGCCTGGATGGAGTTGGCCTCCACCGCCGTGCGGGGGCTGATGCCGTGCCGGGCGAAGTAGTCGTCGATGTGGGTGCGGGTGGCGAAGTCGCCGGTGAGCAGGGCCAGTTGCATCCAGGCGAGGTCCGCCACGGGCAGTGCGCCGTGGGCGGAGGCGGGATGGCGGGCGCTGGTGACCAGGGTGAGGGCCTCGGTGAACAGTTCGGTGGCGGTGATGCCGGGCAGGTGGGCGCCGGTGAAGGCGATGCCGAGGTCGATCTCGTCGGCCAGCAGGCCGGCCTCGATGCGGTCCTGGGTCATCTCCCGCAGGGTCAGGGTGAGGCCGGGGTGGCGGCTGTGGAGCTCGGCGGCGAGCGGGCCGGTGAGGTAGGCGGTGAAGGTGGGGGTGACGGCGAGGCGCAGATGGCCACGGGTGAGGTCCCGCACGTCGTGCACGGCGCGCTCGGCGGCGGCGAGGTCGCGCAGGGCGTGGCGGGCGTGGTGGACGTACGCCTCGCCGGCGTCGGTGAGGCGCACGGTGCGGCCGGTGCGGTCCAGCAGCTGCGCCCCCAGCATCCGTTCGAGCTGCTTGATCTGTTGGGAGAGCGTGGGCTGGGAGATGTGCAGCTCCTCGGCGGCACGGGTGAAGGTGCCGTTCTCCGCCACGGCGAGCAGATAGCGCAGATGACGCAGTTCCAGGGCCATACCCGGAACTATAGATGCGACCTATAGGAGCCAGGTCCAGCAAGTCTTGGACGCTATAGGCACCGACCGGGCAGGGTGGAGGCACGCCGGCCCGGTGAGGGCGGCGATCCCGTTCGAGGGAGTCACCCGACGTGAAGGGAAGTGACCCCGTGCATGATCTCGCCGAGGGCGTCGCGCGGTTCCAGCGGGACGTCTTCCCGGCCAAGGAGGGCCTCTTCGCCCGCTTGGCCGGTCAGCACACACCGCACACCCTGTTCATCGGCTGTTCGGACGCCCGTGTCGTCCCGGAGCTGATCACCGGCAGTGAGCCGGGCGAGCTGTTCGTCGTCCGCACCGCCGGCAACCTCGTGCCCGCCCACGGTCCCTGCCCGGACGGGGTCGCGGCGAGCGTCGAGTACGCCGTCGCGGTCCTCGGTGTGCGGGACGTCGTGGTGTGCGGCCATTCGGCGTGCGGCGCGATGACCGCCCTCGCCGAGCGCCACGACCTGTCCGGCACCCGGGCGATCGCCGGCTGGCTACGGCATGCCGACGCCTCCCGGGCCCGGGCCGCCCGCGCCGACGGTGTCGACGCGCTGGTACGGCACAACGTGGCGGCGCAACTGGCCAACCTGGCCACCCACCCCTCGGTCGCCCGCGCCCTGGCGGAGCGGACGCTCACCCTGCACGGCTGGGCCTACGACATCCCCACCGGCCGGGTCGACGTCCTCACCCCCACCGGTCACCCGACCGTCCTGGCGTCCTGACCCACCCGCTCTCGGGAAACTCCCCGCGACAAACCCCGTAAGGAACGTGATTCCCATGGTGCACGCCCAGTTCGACCCCGCCGCCCGCCAGGCCCTCGCCGTGAAGGCGGTCGAGGCCAAGACGCGCAAGAACCTGACCTGGGAGCGGATCGCCGACGCCTCGGGTCTGTCGGTGGCCTTCACCACCGCCGCCGTCCTCGGCCAGCACGCCCTGCCGGAAGAGCCGGCCCGGGCCGTCGCCGAGCTGCTGGACCTGGACGAGGAAGCGGTGCTGCTCCTGCAGACCATTCCCACCCGCGGCTCCATCCCCGGCGGCATCCCGACCGATCCGACGATCTACCGCTTCTACGAGATGCTCCAGGTCTACGGCACCACCCTGAAGGCACTCGTCCACGAGCAGTTCGGCGACGGCATCATCTCCGCGATCAACTTCAAACTCGACGTGAGGAAGGTCGCCGACCCCGAGGGCGGCGAGCGCGCGGTCATCACCCTGGACGGCAAGTACCTGCCGACCAAGCCCTTCTGAGCGCTCACTCCGCACGGAGGCCGCCCCGGCGGAGCGACAGGCCCCGGCATGACCAGGACATGCCACCACGGGGTCGCGTGGTGCCGTCGGCCGGGGCCGGCCGGAGCGGTGAGAGAATTGCCGGCGTGAAGGCAACAACCAGTGACATCGATAAGGCGGCCGAGGTGCTGCGCGCCGGGGGTCTGGTGGCCCTCCCGACCGAGACCGTCTACGGTCTGGGCGCCAATGCCGAGGACCCCGCCGCCGTCTCGCGCATCTTCCAGGTCAAGGGGCGTCCGCCCACCCACCCGCTGATCGTCCACATCGGTGGCGCGGAGCAGCTGGACGAGTGGGTCGAAGAGGTGCCCGCGACGGCACGCCTGCTCGCCGAGCACTTCTGGCCGGGGCCCCTCACGCTGGTGCTGCGGCGTGGCCGGCGGGTGCCTCTGGAGGCGACCGGTGGCCTGGAGACGGTGGCCGTGCGAGTGCCCGACCACCCCGTGGCACTCGCGCTGCTGGAGGCCTTCGGCGGCGGTGTCACGGCTCCGTCCGCCAACCGCTTCGGCTCGGTCAGCCCCACCACGGCGAGCCACGTCCGCGCGGAGCTCGGTGACGCGATCGACTTCGTGCTGGACGGCGGCGCCTGCGAGGTCGGCGTCGAGTCGACCATCGTCGACGCCACGGGCGAGATCCCGAGCATCCTGCGGCCCGGCGGGGTGACCCGCGAGGACCTCGAAGCGGTGCTCGGACGCCCGGTCGCCGTCCCCGCCACCAGCCACGTCCGGGTCCCGGGCCAGCACCCGTCCCACTACGCGCCGCGTGCGCGGGTCGTCCTCGTCGAGCCGGAGAAGGTCGTCGCCGAAGCGGAGCAGGCCCAGGAGCTGGGACATCGGGTGGGCGTCCTGCTGCCCGCCTCGCTCGCCGGCGCCCCGGTGAAGGCACACGTCGTGGAGACCGTCCCCGATTCGATGGCCGCGTACGCGCGCGGACTGTACGGACTCCTGCGCGAGCTCGACCAGCGGGGGTGCGACCTCATCGTGGCGTCCCTGCCGGCGGAGGACGGACTGGGACTCGCGATCGCCAATCGGCTCCGCCGCGCCGCGGGACCCCGGCCTTCTTGACAGGCCGTTCCGAAACCGTGCGCCGGGGTCGCCCCGGGTAAGACGCCTTCCGGGGCGAGTAGCCGGAGCAGGCCGGGCGGGC
>NZ_JACBWZ010001250.1 GCF_013870595.1 Streptomyces sp. WELS2
AGCTGCCCGAGCTGCCCGGACTCGCCGACGTCAGGCCGTGGACCAGCCGCGAGGCCACCAGCGCCAAGGCGGCCCCCGGGCGGCTCGTCGTCGTCGGCGGCGGGGTCGTCGCCACCGAGATGGCCACCGCCTGGCAGGCCCTCGGCTCCCGGGTCACCCTGCTGGTCCGCGGCAAGGGGCTGCTGAACCGGATGGAGCCGTTCGCCGGGGAACTGGTCGCCGAGGCCCTCACCGAGGCGGGCGCCGACATCCGCACCGGCACCTCCGTGGAGTCCGTCCGCCGCGAGAACGGCACCGTCGTGGCGGTCACCTCCGCCGGCGACCGGATCGAGGCCGACGAGATCCTCTTCGCCACCGGACGAGCCCCGCGCACCGACGACCTCGGCCTGGAGACCGTCGGCCTGGAGCCCGGCTCCTGGCCGGACACCGACGACAGCCTCCGCGTCACCGGCACCGACTGGCTGTACGCGGTCGGCGACGTCAACCACCGCGCCCTCCTCACCCACCAGGGCAAGTACCAGGCCCGCATCGCCGGCGCCGCGATCGCCGCCCGCGCCGCCGGCGACACCCTCCTGGAGGAGCCCTGGGGCGCCCACGCCGCGACGGCCGACCACCACGCCGTACCCCAGGTCGTCTTCACCGACCCCGAGGCCGCCGCCGTCGGCCTCTCCCTCGCCGAGGCCGAGCAGGCCGGGTACCGGGTGCGCGCCGTGGACGTCGAGTTCTCCTCCGTGGCGGGCGCCGGCCTGTACGGCGACGGCTACCGGGGCCGCGCCCGCATGGTCGTCGACCTCGAGGACGAGATCCTGCGCGGCGTCGCCTTCGTCGGCCCCGGCGTCGGCGAACTGATCCACTCGGCCACCATCGCGATCGCCGGCCGCGTCCCGGTCTCCCGCCTGTGGCACGCGGTCCCGTCCTACCCGACGCTGAGCGAGGTGTGGCTGCGGCTGCTGGAGGCGTACCGGGACAACTGACGGCGCCGGCCGGCCGCGCCGCTACGGCAGCCGGAAGCCCAGGGCCTCGGCTGCCGGGTGCGGGGTGGGATGCGACCACAGGGACGCCACCGCCTCGTTCGTCGACAGCGAGCGCGGCTCGGCGCGGTCCAGGTACAGCGTGCCGTCGAGGTGGTCCGTCTCGTGCTGGACGATCCGGGCCGGCCAGCCGGTGAACACCTCGTCCAGCGGACGGCCGCGCTCGTCCGCGCCACGCAGCCGCACCTCGGCGTGCCGGGCCACCACCGCCTGCCAGCCCGGCACGCTCAGACAGCCCTCGAAGAACGCCGCCCGCGCGGTGCCCACCGGCTCGTACACCGGGTTGACCAGCACCCGGAACGGCTGCGGGAC
>NZ_JACBWZ010001251.1 GCF_013870595.1 Streptomyces sp. WELS2
ACCGGCGGCGGCGACTTCCCCGACCCGCGGGCCGAGGAGCCGCCCGAGGACCTCCTCGACCGGGTGGACCCGGACCAGGCCGTCGCCTGGCTCACCCTGCACCACTGGGAGATGGCCGCCGTCGCCATGCTCGACCACGCCGCCGTCCGCACCGCGCTCGACACCGGGACCCGCACCCGCCTCTTCCGGACCCTGCGCTCGGTCGAGGAGGACTCCGGACACGACTTCAAGTGCCTGGCCTACGCCCTGCTCGTCCTCGACGAACCCCTCGTCGTCCTGCACCGCCCCACCGGCACCGGCTACGCCATGCGCATGACCGGCATCGGCGACAACTTCCAGCTGCACACCCTGCTCGCCGACGTCCTCATAGGCGGCGGCCACCTGCCCGGCCGCGCCCCGTCCGCCGAGGAGGCCGCCGTCTGCCGGGACCGGCCCGGACAGGTGGACACCACCGGCTCCTTCAACCTCGTCACCCCCTCCGGCGAGTGGGTGTGGAACGAGGGCACCCCCGCGGACATCCCCGTCGTGGACGGCGTACGGCTGCTCGTGCTGGACCCGCCGCCGTACGAGCGGAGCTGGCCCGCCGGCCGCTTCTTCCCGCACATGAGGGGCGACCTCGTCCTGGAACGGGTGCTGGACGAGGACGAGGCCGGACGGCTGCTCGCCGGCTGCGTCACCCGGAACGGCTGACCGGGGCGTTCACCCGCCCCACATCCGCGCTCCCGGCACCGGTCACGCGCACGCCAACCGGCATCGGAAGAACAGGAGCGGAGGGCCGCGCACACCGGGCCCGCCGCCCCTGCCGACCGGCCCGTGCCCAGGAGTAGCCATGACCGGCGTTCCCACCCTCGACCGTCCCCCGCAGCCCGCGGCCCCCGCCCGCTACACCGTCACCCTCGCCCGCGACGAGGCCGACGTGCGTGCCGCGCAGCGGCTGCGGCACGACGTCTTCGCCGGGGAGGTGGGAGCCCTGCTGGCCACCCCCGAACCGGGGCACGACATCGACGCCTTCGACGCCTACTGCGACCACCTCCTCGTCCGCGAGGAGACGACCGGGCAGATCGTCGGCACCTACCGGCTGCTGCCGCCCGAGCGGGCCGCCGTCGCCGGCCGGCTCTACTCCGACGGCGAGTTCGACCTCACCGCGCTCGACGCGATCCGGCCGGACCTGGTCGAGGTCGGCCGCTCCTGCGTCCACCCCGACCACCGCGACGGCGCCGTCATCGGCCTGATCTGGGCCGGCATAGCCCGCTACATGACCGACCGGGGCCACGAGTGGCTGGCCGGCTGCTGCTCCGTACCGCTCGCCGACGGCGGCGCCCTCGCCGCCGGCACCTGGC
>NZ_JACBWZ010001252.1 GCF_013870595.1 Streptomyces sp. WELS2
TACGGCGAGGTGCCGGGCGATCGTGCCGCCCAGGGTGCCGGTGCCGCCGGTGACGAGCACCGTGCCCTCCGGGCTGAGCGGCGACGGCAGCGGTTCGGTCCGCGCCCGTTCGAGGCGGGGGACGTGCACGGCGCCGGCGCGGATCGCGAGCTGGGGTTCGTCACCGGCCAGCCGTACCTCGTCACCGTCCCCGGCGTCGACCAGCACGAACCGGCCCGGGTGCTCGGTGGCGGCCGACCGGACCAGGCCCCAGACGGCGGCGCCCCGCGGGTCGACGTCCTCGCCCGGACGAACCGGCACGGCGTTGCGCGTGGCGACCACCATGCGCGGGGTGTCCGTGGTGAGGAACTCCTGGATCACCCGCAGGGTCTCGACGGGCGATGTGGCGTGGTGGACCGGGATGTCCGGTTCGGTGGTCGCCGCTTCCAGGGCCGGCCACGCCACCTGGTACGGCACCTCCTGCGCGGTGGCCCCGGCCGGCCGGCGCAGGGTCAGCGAGGCGATCTCGGCGACCGGCGCGCCCGACTGGTCGGCGAGGGCGATAGCGCAGGTGTCCTGGCCCGTCACGGTCAGCCGGACCCTGGCGTGCTCGGTGCCGCGCCACCAGGAGATCCCGGCGAAGGCGAACGGCATCTTCGCCCGGTCGTCGGCGACGGTCACGGTCTGGATCGCGGCGTCGAGCAGGGCGGGGTGCAGGGCGAAGCGGGTGTCGCCGGAGGGTACGGCCACCTCCGCGTAGAGGGTGTCGCCGTCGCGCCAGGCCGCTCGCAGACCTTGGAAGGCCCCACCGTAGGCGAATCCGGCGTCGGCCAGGTTGTCGTAGAAGGCGTCGAGGTCGACGGCTTCGGCGTGCGGCGGCCACTGCCGTGCCCAAGGTTCCCGTGGTGCGACGGGTACGACGCCGAGGGTGCCGGTGGCGTGCCGTACCCACTCGCCGTCCGCGCGCGAGTGGATCGAGACGCCGCGCCGGCCCTCCCGGTCGGGGCCGACGGTCACGGACACCCGTACGCCGTCCGCGACCACCAGTGGTGTCTCCAGCGTGAGGTCCTCGACGGCCGGGCAGCCGACGTGTTCGCCGGCCCGGAGCGCCAAGTCCACGAAGGCCGCGGCGGGCAGCAGGGGCGAGCCCGAGATGACGTGCTCGGTGAGCCAGGGCTGCGCGGCGGTGGCGAGTTGTCCCGTCAGCACCACGCCGTTGTCGTCGGGGAGTTCCATGGCGTCCCGCAGCAGCGGGTGGTCGATCCGGCCGTCACCGGTCGGTGCCGGGGTGGTGGGCTGGAGCCAGTAGTGCTGGTGCTGGAAGGGATACGAGGGCACCCGCACGCCTGTCCTGGC
>NZ_JACBWZ010001253.1 GCF_013870595.1 Streptomyces sp. WELS2
ACCCTAACTGGGTTGCAGAAAGCGGGAGTTCCTTTGACCATCCCGCGCCGCACCACCAAGGACCACTTCGGACACGAGTGGCAGGGCGGCCTGCGCCACAACCGGGACACGCTCGCGGCCTGAGCCGAGGGCTCCCGGCTGGTGGCCGCCGGACTGGCCGACGAAGACACACCGCGCCGAGCCCTGCTCTCACCCCAGCTGCTGACCGGCAAGACCGCGGAGTTCGAGACCACGCTCGGGGTGGAGGCGTGGCTGCGCAGCCTGGAGCATCAGCACCCCGGACAACACGAGGGAGACGAACAGTGCACCGACTACGCGATGATGTCACCGCCTGCGCCACAGACGACGGCATGGTCCTGCTCGACGAACGCGCCGGGCGCTACTGGCAGTTGAACGGCACCGGCACCTTCGTCATGAAGGCACTGCTGGACGGCGCCACGCCCGGGCAGATCGCCGGACAACTCGCCGCCACCCGGCCGGTCACCCCCGAGCGCGCCACCGCCGATGTCACGGCACTGGTCGCACACCTGGTGAAAGAGAGGCTGGTGACCGACTCGTGAGCACGAGGCCCTGCGGGCGCGGCGGGACGTCACCGCCGTCAGCACCCTGTGGTCGGGCCACTACTGCCTCCCCGCTCCCTGGGCACCGTCCTGCTGTGCCGCATGCGAGGCCACTGGACCACCTGGTGCAGCGGAGTACGCACCTCACCGTTCGGCGCACACGCCCGGGTGGAGGCCGAGGGCCGGCCCGTCGGCGAACCCGAGGACACCACCACCTACCGGCCGATCCTCACCGTCCCGGCCGCGCCGGCGAACTCGACGCCGGACAACGGGAGATGACCTTCTCCCAGTGAGGGGTGGGCGTCCGGCCGACGTACTGGCAGGGGCTCGTATCCCCACTCCAGCGCGAGCTCCATGCCTGACACACTGCCCGTGACGCGGTGACGGCCGGTCCCGATCCGATCGGACGGGGCGAGTGCAAGTAGGCCGGTGCAGGCCGGCTCCACGGGATGGCCGGCATCCGCTGGCCCGCCTCGAGGTCTCGGACGAGTTGTCGCCCGATCGGACCGTTGGGTCCCCTGGCCGTCCGTGGCGGCTGAGTCGTCGCCGCGGAGCGGGCCGGAGCCGTCGGCCAGATGCGGGTCGTAAGCCTCGGGCCCAAGCCCGAGTTCGTGGGTGGAGCACTCGTCGAAGCGGCGACTCGGTCAGATCCCGGTCGGTTCAGGCTCCGGGCGCGGGCCGGACCGTGACGCCGTTGCGTTCGAGCAGGGCCGCGGTGACTCCGTCGCCTGCCGTCAGCCGGCCGGTGAACGAGCCGTCGTGGAC
>NZ_JACBWZ010001254.1 GCF_013870595.1 Streptomyces sp. WELS2
GGTTCGGGCTCGTACTGCTCCATGCGCGTGGTGCCCTTTCGGGAGGGTCGGCCTGGTCAGCGGCCTGGTCGGTCAGCGGTCCCCGAAGACGGTGCGGTGCCAGTCCTTGGCGGCCACCGCGGTGTTGTCGAACATGACGTGCTTGATCTGCGTGTACTCCTCGAAGGAGTACGCCGACATGTCCTTGCCGAAGCCCGACGCCTTGTACCCGCCGTGCGGCATCTCGCTGATGATCGGGATGTGGTCGTTGACCCAGACGCAGCCCGCCTTGATCTCGCGGGTGGCCCGGTTCGCACGGTAGACGTCGCGCGTCCACGCGGAGGCGGCCAGGCCGTACGGCGTGTCGTTGGCCAGCCGCAGGCCCTCGTCGTCGCTGTCGAAGGGCAGGACGACCAGGACCGGGCCGAAGATCTCCGACTGGACGATCTCGCTGTCCTGGGCGGCGCCGGCGATCAGGGTGGGCCGGTAGTAGGCGCCCTCCGTCAGCTCGCCCCGGGGTGCCTCGCCGCCGGTGACCACGCGCGCGTAGCCGCGCGCCCGGTCCACGAAGCCGGCCACCCGGTCGCGCTGGGCGTGGGAGACCAGCGGCCCGAGGTCGGTGCCGGGCTCGAACGGGTCGCCGAGCCGGACGGTCTCCATCAGCGCCGCCGTCCGCTCCACGAACGCCTCGTACAGCGGGCGCTGCACGTACGCGCGCGTGGCGGCCGTGCAGTCCTGGCCGCTGTTGATGAGCGCGCCCGCGACCGCGCCGTGCGCGGCGGCCTCCAGGTCGGCGTCGTCGAACACGACGAAGGGCGCCTTGCCGCCCAGCTCCAGGTGCAGCCGCTTGACGGTGGCCGTGGCGATCCCGGCGACGCGCCGGCCGACGGCGGTGGACCCGGTGAAGGAGGTCATGGCGACGTCCGGGTGTCCGACCAGGTGCTCGCCGGCCTCCTTCCCGGTCCCGGTGACGATGTTGACCACCCCGGCCGGGATGCCCGCGTCCGTGGCCGCCCGCGCGAACATCAGCGAGGTCAGCGGGGTGGTCTCGGCGGGCTTCAGCACGACGGTGTTGCCCGCGGCGATCGCCGGGAGGATCTTCCAGGCGGCCATCTGGAGCGGGTAGTTCCAGGGCGCGATGGACCCGACCACCCCGATGGGCTCGCGCCGGATGTACGACGTGTGGTCCCCGGAGTACTCACCGGCGGACTGTCCCTGCAGGTGCCGGGCGGCACCCGCGAAGAAGGCGGTGTTGTCGACCGTGCCCGGCACGTCGAACTCGCGGGTGAGCTTGAGCGGCTTGCCGCACTGGAGGGACTCGGCGCGGGCGAGGTCCTCGGCGCGC
>NZ_JACBWZ010001255.1 GCF_013870595.1 Streptomyces sp. WELS2
GCCGGGCGAGCTGCGCGGCCCCCACCGCCGAGGTCCACTGTGCCATGAAGATCAGTCCACCTTCCCCGGATTGGCCATGGATGGCGAGGATTACCAAGCCACAGAGTGACATGCGTCAGGCCACCGCCACCACTCAGGGGGGTACTCCCATGTCCACAGTCGGCTCCGCGTCCACCGCGTCCACCGCCGGCATACCCGGATCCGGCCGGCGGCTCGGCCGGCGGCTGGTCCAGCTGTACGCGGGTCTCGTGCTCTACGGCGCGAGTTCCGCGCTGCTCGTGGCGGCCGGGCTGGGCCTGGAGCCGTGGAACGTGCTGCACCAGGGGCTCGCGGAACTGACCGGACTCAGCATCGGGGTCCTGTCGATCATCGTGGGCGCGGCGGTGCTGCTGCTGTGGGTCCCGCTGCGGCAGCGGCCCGGACTGGGCACGATCTCCAACGTCTTCGTGGTCGGCCTGGCGATGGACGGCACCCTCGCGCTGCTCCCGGACGTCCGCTCCCTCGCCGTGCGCGTGCCCCTGCTCCTCGTCGGCATCGTGCTCAACGGCATGGCGACCGGCCTGTACATAGCGGCGCGCTTCGGTCCGGGCCCGCGCGACGGGCTGATGACCGGGCTGCACCGGCGCACCGGCCGGTCGATCCGGCTGATGCGGACGGCGGTGGAGGTGGCGGTGGTGGTGACCGGCTTCGTCCTGGGCGGCACCATCGGGGTGGGCACCGTACTGTACGCCGTGTCCATCGGCCCGCTGGCGCAGGTGTTCCTGCGCGCGTTCGCCGTCCCGTCGGCACCGGCGGGCAGCACGGTCGTCGCCGGCGGGACACCCGAGCGGGTGATACTGCGTCCGTGACCTTGACGACGCCCGCCCCGCGCCACCCGTACCTCGACCACCCGGGGCCGATCGCCTTCGCCCACCGGGGCGGCGCGGCCGACGGCCTGGAGAACACCGTGGCGCAGTTCCGGCGGGCGGTGGAGCTGGGCTACCGGTACATCGAGACCGATGTGCACGCCACGGCGGACGGCCGGCTGGTCGCCTTCCACGACGCCACGCTGGACCGGGTCACCGACGGCGCGGGCCGGATCGCCGACCTGCCGTGGGCGGAGGTACGGCACGCGCGCGTGGCGGGCCGGGAACCGGTGCCACTGTTCGAGGAGCTGCTGGAGACCTTCCCCGGGGTGCGCTGGAACGTCGACGTCAAGGCGGAGCCGGCGCTGCGCCCTCTGCTGGAGCTGGTGGAGCGCGCGAACGCCTGGGACCGGGTCTGCGTGGGCTCCTTCTCGGAGGCGCGGGTACTGCGCGCGCAGCGGCTGGCCGGGCCCCGGCTC
>NZ_JACBWZ010001256.1 GCF_013870595.1 Streptomyces sp. WELS2
CGGCAGCCTGCACACCTTCCGCCCGCTCCTCGACGCCGACTGGTCCGAGGAGATGCGCCCCGAACTGGCCTGGCTGTCCGGCACGCTGGGCCTGGAACACGCCTACCAGGCCCGCCTGGAGCGGCTGTTGCTGGCGCTGCACCGGCTGTCCGGGGTGACGGCGCTGCCCGTGCAGGCGGTCGACGCGTTGGCGGCCGGCGGCCGTGCCCTGCCCGGGAAGGCGGCGAACCCCGGCGGAGGGGCGTACGCCACGGCCCCGCCGGAGCGCGGCACCCTCACCGTCGGCGCGGCCAAGGCCGGTGCCCTGCTGGAACGCCAGCTCACCCTGGCCCGGACCAGGGCCCACTCCACGGCGCTCCAGGCCCTCGGCTCCTCCCGCTTCCACGCGGTGGCCGACAAGGTCGCCGTACTGGCCAGCGAGGTCCCCCTCACCCCGGCCGCGCCCGGCACCGGCCTGGGCCCGCTGGCCGCAGCCGCCGAGGAGCGCCTCACGGACGCCGTGGCCGCGCTGCCCCTGGTCACCGCCGGCCACCCCTACAACGCGGAGGCACTGGTCCACGGCCTGTCCCCGGAGCCGTCCCCGCACCCCCAGGACGGCCCCTGGCACCAGGTCCGGCTGCTGCTGCGGCTGTACCGGTACGCCCGCGAGGTGCTGCACGGCGGCGACGCCCCGCTGGACGTACGGCTGCTGACGGCGGGGCAGGCGCTGAACCGGCACCGGGACGCCTCGGAGGCGGCGGCGGCCGCGGCCCAGGCGGCCCGTACGCCCCGGATCACCCCGGCCACCGCCTACGCCCTCGGCGTGCTCCACGCCGACCAGCGGCACGAGGTGGAGGCGGCCCGGTTCGCGTTCCAGCAGGCCTGGCAGAAGCAGACCGTCGACGCGCGCTGAGCGGGGAGGAATACGGCGTGCCCGATACCGTGGTCCAGGCGGCCGGCTGCGTCCTGTGGCGCCGCTCGCCGCTCACCGGCGCCCTGGAGATCTGTCTCGTCCACCGGCCCGAGTACGACGACTGGTCGCACCCCAAGGGCAAGCTGAAGCGGGGCGAGGACCCGCTCGCCGGGGCGCTGCGCGAGGTCGCCGAGGAGACCGGGTACACCGCCGAGCCCGGCGCGGAACTGCCCTCCGTCTGCTATTCGGCAGGCGGCCGCTTCAAACGGGTGCGCTACTGGGCCGCCGAGGCGGTTTCCGGCCGCTTCACCCCGAACACCGAGGTGGACCGCATCCTCTGGCTCACCCCGGACGCGGCCCGCACCCGCCTGACCCAGCCCCGCGACCGCGAACTGCTGGACGCGCCCGGCCTGCCCACCGGGTACGGGG
>NZ_JACBWZ010001257.1 GCF_013870595.1 Streptomyces sp. WELS2
CCGTCGAGATCACCTCCGGTGCCTCCGGTCTCGCCCTGTGCCTGGTCCTCGGCCGGCCGGGGCGCGCCACCGCCCGCAGATGCGCGTGCTCGGTGTCGTCCAGCCGCAGTACCCGCGCGACCGCGTCCAGGACGGCGTCGCTGACGCTCGCGCCCCGGCCCTGTTCCAGCCGTATGTAGTAGTCGACGCTCACGCCCGCGAGCTGGGCCACCTCCTCGCGGCGCAGGCCCGGCACGCGGCGCCGCCCGTGCGCGGGCAGCCCCACCTCCTCGGGCCTGATGCGGGCGCGGCGCGAGCGCAGGAAGTCGCTCACCGCTGCTTCGGTCCGGTCCCCGTCCATGCCGCCGATCGTAGGGGATCGCCGCCGGTCCGTCCTGGTACTGGCAGACCCAGGAAAAGCGCATCCCTGGGTACGGTCCCCGGACCCGGCGAAGGTGGTGCCGACCGCCGGGGAGCCGCCCCGGACGGCAGTCCTCCAGGGAGTACCCATGTCGTACGAGAGCCTGTCCGGCCGCGTTGCCGTCGTCACCGGAGCCGCCAGCGGCATCGGTGAGGCCGTTGCCCTGCAACTGGCCGCCGGG
The DNA here is from genome assembly GCF_013870595.1 of Streptomyces sp. WELS2. Lineage (GTDB taxonomy): Bacteria > Actinomycetota > Actinomycetes > Streptomycetales > Streptomycetaceae > Streptomyces. Next base: position 582 of record NZ_JACBWZ010001257.1, read on the forward strand.
GGCGCCCGGGTGGCGCTGCTCGCCCGCCGCGCCGACCGCCTCGACACACTGGCGGACAAGATCCGGGCGGACGGCGGGCAGGCGCTGGCCGTCGTCGCCGACGTCACCGACGACGCGTCCGTGGCGGCCGCCCGGGACCGGATCCACGAGGCGTTCGGGGCCGTCGACCTGGTCGTCAACAACGCCGGTGTGATGCTGCCGGGCCCGGTGGCCCAGGGCCGGATCGAGGACTGGCGGCGGATGCTGGACACCAACGTCACCGGAGTGCTGCGGGTCGTGGGCGCCTTCGCCGCCGACCTGGAAGCCGCCGCGGCGGAGGGACGCGCCGCCGACCTGGTGAACGTCTCCTCCGTCGCCGCCCACCTGACCTTCCCCGGCTACACGGTGTACGGGGCGACCAAGGCGGCCGTCACGCATCTGTCGCAGTCGCTGCGCACCGAGTTCGGGCCGCGGGACATCCGGGTCACCAACATCGAGCCGGGGCTGACCGACACCGAGCTGAAGACGTCCGTCCGCGACCCGGAGCTGTCCGGGCAGCTGGCGGGGATGTTCGAGGAGATCGGCGCGCTGTCGGCGGCGGAGGTGGCGGACGTCGTCGCCTACGTGGCCAGCCGCCCCCGGCACGTCAACCTCCGCCAGATCATGGTGCTCCCGACCCGGCAGGCGTGAGGCCCTCGGGGCGGGTCGGTCCCCGGGCGCGGGGCGTCGTGTGGGGAACCGCCCGGCATTCTGGCATG
>NZ_JACBWZ010001258.1 GCF_013870595.1 Streptomyces sp. WELS2
GCCGATACCGGCAGCCGGCTGCACCACCTGGAGTACGACGATCTGAGCGTCCGCCGCTCCCTGGCCGTCGCCCACGACGCGCTCGCCGCCGCCGAGCGCGAGGCCGACCGGGACGCGGCCCTCGCCCTGCGCCGTATCGGCGCGCTCGACCTGCCGACGTACGGCGCACCGCTGATCGCCCGCCTCACCGGCACCGACGAGCGGCGCGCCGAGGCCGCCCTGGACCGCCTGGTCGACGTCGCCCTGCTGGAGGAGACCGCGTACGGCCGGTACGCGCCCCACGACCTGGTCCGCGACTTCGCCCGCGAACTGGCGGAGGCGGACGCCCGGACGAGCCGGTCGCAGGTCCGCATTGGGGACGCGGAGCCGGCGCCGGCCGGTCCCGGCTGCGCCGACCTCGTCGCGCTGCGCTGGTACGCCGCCGTGTCCGAGCGGGCGCTGGAGGCGATCGTGGAGCCCGGCATCGACCAGGACGACCGGCGGCGGCCGACCGCGGCACAGCCGGACGAGCACGCCACGGACGTGGCCGCCCTCGCGTCCTTCGAGTCGGCCGAGGAGGCGTTCGCCTGGGGCGAGACGGAGCTGGAGAACATCGTCGCCCTGGTGGCGCGGCACGCGGACACCGACGATGCGCGCACGGCCGCCTACCTCTCGGTGCTCACGCGGCTGCTCTCCCCGTACGTGCAGCGCAGCGGCCGGGTCGCCGAGATGGAGGTGCTGGGCCGGGCCGGGCTCGGCGCGGCACGGCGGCTGGGGGACGCGGTGGCGGAGGGGTACGCACTGTGCGACCTGGCCGCGCTGCACTTCATGACGGGCCGGCAGAACGATTCCCTCACCCTCACCGACCAGGCCCTGGAGATCTGGGGGCGGCTGGGCATGGTCTCCCGGATCCGGCGTTGCCTGAACAACCGGGGGCTGCTGCTGGAGGGGCTCGGGCGGTTCGCGGAGTCGGGGGAGGCGCTGCGCCGGAGCCTCGCCTACTCGCGACTGCTGAACGATCCCTACGGCGAGGCCGTCACCCGCAGCCACCTCGGCAACCTCTACGAGCACACCGACCCGCGTGCCGCGATCGAGCAGCACCGGCGCTCGCTGGCGATCGGGGAGAGGATCGGCGCGGTCATCGTGCGGCACTCGGCGCACTGCAACATCGGCTACGCCCATCTCACCCTGGGCGAACCGGAGTCCGCCGCCCGGCATTTCGAGGAGAGCCTGCGCATCCTGGGCGGCCACGGCGACTGGCACGGCGAGGCCCAGACCCGGCTCGGTCTGGTCAAGCCGTCCCTGCTGATCCTCGACTCGGTGCAGACGGTCGCCTC